>JBDSLQ010000219.1:0-10300 GCA_039916285.1 Caldimonas sp. | reverse complement strand
CCTCGACCTCGATCGTCGCGAGCTCGTCCTGCGCCTTCTTGAGGTTGTCCTGCATCGCCTGCGCCTGCTTCATCAGGCCGGCCAGTTGACCCTTCATCATGTCGTCTGCTCCTTTGATCGTGTCGCGTGCGCGCCGTCGACGTCAGCTCTCAGGGGGCCACCGCCGGCGGCGGCTTGACCGAGCCCGGGACGATGCGCGCCGTCTTGTACTGCGCCATCAGCGCCCTGACGAGCGGATCGTCCTGAATCACGCGCTCGGCCTCGGCCTGGCGCCGGTCACGCTCGGCCGCGTCGCGTGACGCCGGCGTGTCGACAACGGCACCGGCTTCGACGTCGAGCCGCGTCGCGCGGCCTTCGGCCTCGGCCACCGCAGCCTGCAGGCGCTCGCGCAAGGCCGGCGCGCGCAGGTTCTCGCGCTCGACGCGCAATTGCCAGACGCGCGCCGCAGCGCCCTCGACGATGCGAACGCACTCGGCCTGCAGGGCCAGCTCGCGAACCATCGCCGCGATCGCCCCGGACGCGGCCAAGCGATGAACGAGTGCAACCCAGAGATCGGCGGCGGGAGAGCCTTCGATCGAGGCAGGCGCCGCCTCGTCGCACGCAGGTGCGGCGCCGTCGGCATGTGTCGGAGCGCCGGGCGCGGCGACCGGCGTCGGCGGTGCGGCAGGCGCGGCGCGCACGCTCGCCGGCGCGAACGCGAGCATGCGCAGCAGCACCATCACCAGGCCGCTGTATTCGTCGGGTGCGAGGGCGATCTCGGCGCGGCCGGCGAGGACCATGCTGTAGAGCAGCTGGGTCTCGTCGGCAGGCAGCACCGTGGCGAGACGCCGCGCGACCGCGCTGTCGGGATCGTCGCCGCCGATCGCGTCCGGCACCGCCTGCACGACCGCCATCTCCTGCAGCAACGCAGCCATCTCGTCGAGCGCACCGGCGGCGGACAGGCCGAGCTCGCGCAAGCCGTCGACGGCGGCGATGAGGGCGGCGCCGTCGCGCGCCGCTGCGGCTTCGATGCAGCGCGCTGCGTGGCTGCGGTCGACGGCGCCGAGCATCTGCCGAACAGCGGCCTCCTCGACGCGGCCGCTGCCATAGGCGATCGCCTGGTCGGCGAGCGACTGGGCGTCGCGCATCGAGCCGCGCGCTGCACGCGCGATCAGCTTCAATGCGCCGGGCTCGGCGGCGACGTCTTCGCTCGCCAGGATCGTCCCGAGGTGGCTGACGATCGTCGCTGCGGCCATCGGCCGGAGGTTGAACTGGAGGCAGCGCGACAGCACCGTCGGCGGCACTTTCTGCGGATCGGTCGTGGCGAGGACGAACTTGAGGTAATCGGGCGGCTCCTCGAGCGTCTTCAGCATCGCGTTGAAGGCGTGGTTCGACAACATGTGCACTTCGTCGATCAGATAGACCTTGAAGCGGCCGAGCACCGGCTTGTAGACCGCCTGGTCGAGCAGGCGGGTGATCTCCTCGACGCCGCGGTTCGAGGCCGCGTCGAGCTCGACGTAGTCGATGAAGCGGCCCGCGTCGATATCGCGGCAGCCGGCGCAGGCGCCACACGGCTGCGCCGTGATGCCGCCGCTGCCGTCGGGGCCGGTGCAGTTGAGCGATTTGGCGAGGATGCGCGCGATCGTCGTCTTGCCGACGCCGCGCGTTTCGGTGAAAAGATAGGCGTGATGCAGGCGCTGCTGCGTGAGCGCATTGGCGAGCGCCTGGACGACGTGCGCCTGCCCCACCAGCGTCTCGAAATTGCGCGGTCTGTACTTGCGCGCCAGCACGGTGGACGACATGCGAACGATTCTACGGGCCGCCCCTTTCCACGCCGGCCGCTGCGGGATAATCGATGCTACCGTGGCCGCCTCGATTTCCTCTTCTTCGCATCCGGCCGGCGCGCTCAGCTACGGCGCCTCTGGCGTCGACTACGGGCGCATCGACCCGCTCAAGCTGCACGCGCAGCGCGCGGCGCTCGCCACCGGCGCTCACCTCGACCGGCACGGCTTCAGCGAGGTCGAGTCGTCGCGCGGCGAATCGGCGTACGTCGTCGACGTCGGCCCTTTCTATCTCGCCAGCATCGTCGAATGTCTGGGATCGAAAGCGCTCGTCGCCGATGCCGTCTCGGCGCTCACCGGCCAGAGCACCTACGCCGGCATCGCCCAGGACACGATAGCGATGGCGGTCAACGATCTGATCACCGTCGGCGCGACGCCGCTCGTCGTCCAGGCGTACTGGGCCGCCGGCGGATCGGACTGGTTCGACGATGGCGAACGAGCCGCCGCGCTGGTCGCCGGCTGGCGGAATGCCTGCGACGTTTGCGGCGTCTCCTGGGGCGGCGGTGAAACGCCGGCGCTGGCGGGCACCGTCGAAGGCGGCCGCATCGACCTCGCGGCGGCCTGCACCGGCGTCGTCAGCCCGAAGACGCGCCTTTCCCTCGGCGAGCACCTCGCGCCCGGCGACGCCATCGTCATGCTCGCTTCGAGCGGCATTCACGCCAACGGCATCAGCCTGGCACGCCGGCTCGCCGAGCGGCTGCCGCGCGGCTACCTGACGCCGCTCGCCGGAAGCGCGGTGCCGATCTCGTTCGGCGACGCGTTGCTCGAGCCGACCGTCCTCTACCCGCCGATCACGGAGGCGCTGCATTGCGCCGGCATCCGCGTCCGCTATGCGGTCAACGTCACCGGTCACGGTTGGAGGAAGCTCATGCGCCACCCGGCCGAGCTCACCTACCGGATCCGGCAGCTGCCCGATGTCCCCGCCATGCTCTCGTTCATCCAGAAGGAAGCGGGGCTCGACGCGCGCACCGCCTACGGCACCTTCAACATGGGCGCCGGCTTCGCCGTCTTCGTCCCCGCCGAAGACGCCGAGCGCGCCGCCGCGATCGCGCGCAAGACCGGCGTCGACGCCTGGGTCGCCGGCAGCGTCGAGGCCGGCCCGCGCCGCCTCCTGATCGAGCCCCTCGACATCGAGTTCGGCGGCAACGAGCTCGGAGTCCGTCTTTGACGGGCCGACAGGACCGCGATCACGCAGCCCGACGGGTCGGCGCCTAGAATCGTGACCGACGGGCCTCCCCGCATGGGAGCGCGGCGAACCGGGTCAGGTCGGGAACGAAGCAGCCCCAACCGTTGCGACCAGTGCCGGGGTCAGGCTCGTCACCTTTCAACCGTTCCATGGGAAGCGTCCACCGTTTCCTCGCCCTTGGCGGCGCCGCCGACCTCGGCATTCGGTTCGCCGCCCTCGCCTTCATCCTGATTCGCGCCGGCTCGGCTTGCCGCGGTCTCGGCGCCATCGCTCTGCAGCGCGGCCTTCGCGTCCCCAGGGAGTCGTGCAGGATTCGCGTCGTCAGGCGCAAGGTCATGTGGTTGCGGACGACGACATCGTGCAACGCCGCCCTCAAACCACCTCGACGATCCTGCCCTCGCCGGTCACGAAGGCACAACGAACCGCCTCGCCAGGCTGGGCGCGGGCGACCGCCGCGCGGTAACGGAGCAACTGGGCGCGATATCCCTCGAGTTCCTCGGGCGCATGGCTGAGTTTGTAGTCGAGCACCCACCAGACCGGGCCGTCCGCACCGTCGACGAGCGCGAGGCGGTCGATGCGCAGAACCGCGCCCGAGTCGCTCATCGACACCTCGTTGCCACTCCAGCGGATCTGCGGGCCGCGAAAGAACCGGGCGCCGTCGGGGTGCTCGACGATGGCGACGACGGCATGCCGGACCGGGGCGACGGCCGCGCCGAACTCGCGCGCCGCCGCGTCTGCGGCTTCGTGGCGCTCGATCGCCGGATCGGAGACGATCCACTCGAGCGCGCGGTGGATCGCGCGGCCGATCCGCGCGCTCGCTGCGGGCGACCCGGTGGGCCCGACGCCGGCTCCCTTCGAGGACGCGCTCCACGCCGGCAGCGTCGCGATGACGATCTCTGCCCGTGTCGTCGCCGCTGCGGCGACCGCAGCGGGCAGGTCGAAGAGCAGCTCGGACTGGCGCTGCGGCGAGGCGGGGCACGCCGCGAGGACGCGGCTCCACCATGTCGGGCCGGTCGGCTCCCGATAAGGCTCGGTGGCGCTGAAGACGAGGCGCCGCTTCGCGCGCGACATCGCGACGTAGAGCCCGTTCAGCTCCTCGCGCTCGCGCGCGCGGCGTTCCTGGTCGAGCGCTGCGCGCAGCGATGGCGGGCAGCGGTTCTCGTTGTAGACGAAGGCGCATCGCGTCGGCCGCTCGGCTTCGACCGGCCACTCGACGAGCAGCGTCGTCATCGGTGGATTGGTGGGCTCGGGCTCGGTGTCCATCACGAACACCGTGTCGGCCTCGAGCCCCTTCGCGCCGTGCACGGTGAGCAGGCGCACGGTCGATGCGCGCACTGGCAGTGCCGCCTTCACCGCCCGCTTCTTGAGCGCCCGCACGAAGGCATAGGGCGTCGCGTAGCGGCCGCCGTCGAGATAGAGCGATTGCGCGAGCACGGCGTCGATCGAATCGAGCGCGAACGCGCGCTGCTCGGGCGGCACCGCGGCCGCGTAGCGCGCGTGGACGTCGCCCTCGACGACGACGCGATCGAGCAGGTCGTGAGGCGGCAGAGCTGCGACCAGCGCGTGCCACCGCCCCAGCAGTGATCGCGCGCGCTCGAGCGCGGGGCTCGGCGCGTCGAGCTCGCGGAGCGCGCGCCACCAGCTCGCCCCTTCTGCCGCCGGCGCGCGGATCGAAAGCAGGTCGAGATCGCTCACGCCGAACAGCGGGCTGCGCAGCGCGCGGGCGAGCGAGAGGTCGTGGCCGGTCGAGACGAGCACGTCGAGAAGCGCGATCAGGTCCTGCGCTTCCGGGGTCTCGGCCAGCATCGCGTCCTCCACCGCCGAATGGCCGACGTGGCGGCGCTCGAGCGCATGGGCGACGAGGCGGAGCGACTGGCGCTTGCGGCACAGCACGTAGATCTCGTCGGCGCGCGTGCCGGTCGCGATCTCGGCCATCACGGCCTCGGCGACTGCTTCGGCCTCGCGTTCGCGCAGCACCTCGTCGACGATTAGGCGCGGCGTGTCGAGGCTGTCGCGCCAGACCGACTGCGCGGCGTCGTCGCCGCGCCGCGACGGCGACCGCGGCGGGCGGTCGACGCGCGGCAGCGTCGACACCTCGCTCGCCACGACGGCACCAATTTCGGTCGTGTGCCGGCGAAAGCCCGGGAACAGCTCGCCGGTGGCGCCGAACAGGCCATTGATCACCTCCATCACCGGCGCCGCGTTGCGGCGCGTGTGATCGCAGGCCAGGACGCTGCCCTCGAGGCCCTCGCGCACGAACCTCGCCGCCGCCTCGAACACGCGCGGCTCGGCGCGGCGGAAGCGGTAGATGCTCTGTTTCGGATCGCCGACGATGAAGACGCCCGGCGCACGTTGCCCGCTCGCACCGCCCCCGGCGCCGGCGTAGCCCGCGAGCCAGGCGTGCAGCGCATGCCATTGCAGCGGGCTCGTGTCCTGGAACTCGTCGATCAGCAGGTGGGCGACGCGCACGTCGAGACGCTCCTGGACCCAGCCCGACAGCTCGCCGTCGCGCAGCAGGACGAGCGCGACGCGCTCGAGGTCGGCCATGTCGGCGAGGCCTTGCGCTCGCTTGTAGTCGGCGAGCGAGACGAGCAGCGCGCGGCCGAGACGGACCATCCGGAGGTGCTCGCCGCGCGATTCGTGCTGATGGACCTGATCGCCCAACAGTTGCAGCTCGTCCTGCAGCCGCTCGACGAGCGGCAAGCCTCTGGCGAGCGCACGCGGCTTGTCGTCGGTCGACGTGAAGAGCGCGCACCACACGGCGTCGAAGCGATCACGCGGCGGCAGAGAGAGCGCAGTCGCGAGCTCCTCGGCCGCATCGCGCGCGAGCTTGCCGCGCGCCGCGGCCAGCGCGCGTGCCGCGCCGCGCAGGAGGTCGGTCCAGGCCGCGGTCGCGATCGATTCGGCGGGATGATCGTAGGCCGCCAGCTCGGGCCAGACGTCCTCGGCGCGCTCGACGCTCGTCTCGAGAACGCCCGCCTCGTCGGCGAGCTCGAATTCCACGCGCCGGTCCCAGACCGCGTCGAGCCAGACGCGAAGCTGATGTCGGCCGCGTGCCGCCGTGGCGGCCGCGTGGTCGGCTCGCAACGCCTCTTCGCGCAGCAACAAGGCGTGGAAGGCGCGGTGCACGGCAGGTTGGTGATCGCGCCAATCCTCGACGAGCTCGGCATCGGCCTGGACGCCGAGGCGATCGAGCAACGCGAGCGGCGACGACCTCAGCAGCTGCGCGAACCAGCCGTGGAAGGTGCGGATCTCGACCGCTCGTCCGGCCGCGAGCACGCGGCCCTGCAGCGCGCCGAGCTCGGGCGCGAGCGCCTCCGCGCGCGCCGCGTCGACGCCGCGCTCGCGGAGCGCGAGCACGCGCTGGTCGTGGGTCGAGCGCGCCGTCGAGAAGGCGGCAAGCCACGTGTCGAGGCGCTCGCGCATCTCGCCGGCCGCGGCGCGCGTGAAAGTGATCGCCAGGATCTCGTGCGGCGGCGTGCCGTCGAGAAGGGCGCGCAGCATGCGGGAGACCAGCATCCAGGTCTTGCCCGAGCCCGCGCACGCCTCGACGACGCACGAGCGCGCCGGATCGCAGGCGGCGGCGTAGAAAACCGGCGCGTCGACGCGGCGGCCGTCGACCCGCAGGGCGGGCGCGTCACGCGCCATCGTCGTCGCTGGCCCAGTGATCTCGCCGGCAGAGGCCCCGCGCCCGGCAGTAATCGCATGCGCTGCCCTGGCCGAGCGCCCGCAGGCCGGCGCCATCGCGCAGGCGCCTCATCTCGTCGGCGATGCCGGCGACGAGCGTGCGTGCGTCGTCGGCGACGTGGTGATGCACGACGGGCATCAAGCCCTTCGTGCGATCGATGGCGAGATAGCTGGCGGTGACGGGAACATCGTCGCCGACGAGCGCGGCATAGAACGCGAGCTGCGTGTCCTCCAGCGGTTCGCGCACCTTCTCCTTCAGCTTCTCGAGGTTGCCGGTCTTGTAGTCGATCAGCTCGAGCGTCGTGCCGTCCGGGCCCTCGCGACGGTCGATGCGATCGATGTAGCCATGCAGCTCCAGGCCCTTCAGCTCGGCCGGCGCACGACGCGTCTCGCTTTCACCGCTCAGCCAGCGCCAGCCCAGGCGCTCGCGGTCGTGCAGCCACTTGACGTAGCGCGGCACGAAGCCGGCGAAGCTGGCGTCGTAGGGCAGGAACGCGGCCGCTTCGATGCCCATCCCGGCGCGCACGCTGTCGCCGATGTCGCGCAGACGAGCCTCGTCGGCAACGGCGGCGCGCGGCACGCTGCGTTCGCGATGGAAGACTGCGAGCACGTCGTGAAGCCAGGTGCCGTAGTCTCGCTTCTCGACCTCGTCGTCGAGCTCGTCGGGCTCGGACAGATTCAGGACGCGCTCGGCGAAGAAGCGGTACGGGCACGCGCGCAAGGCCTCGAACGCGCTGGCGGAGAGCCGCTGCGGCAAGGCGGCCGCGGGCACCGTCGGGGCGGTCGGCCGCACCGGCTCGGCCGCCACGCGGCGCCTGCCGCGCGGATCCCGCCAGGCGCGCAGATCGCCCGGCCCGCCGTCCGGCATGCGCACGTCGGCCAGCGCGGAACGAAGGCGCTCGACGAAGGGGCTCGCTGCGACCGGATCGCCGGCGGCGCCGCGCCGCCGCAGGAGCGTGACGCGCGGCAGGCGAAGCACCTGCGCGAAGGCGAGCAGCTCGCGGTCGCGGCGATCTGCCGCCGTCGGCAGCCAAAGCGCCTCGACTGCGCTGCGCGGCAGCAGCGAGTCGTCGACCGGCATCGCGCCGAGCGAGCGATGGTCGGCACCCGGCATGACCACGGCGGCGAACGGACGAAGGATCGTCCGCGCGAGCGGCGTGACGACGACGTCGGGCACGGCCGTGACGCCTTCGCCGACGTCTTCGTCCGCGACCGCGACCGCGTCGATGGGCGGACGGTAGGCGACGCGCTCCAGCACGTCGTCGGCCCAGCGCGTGAACTCGGCGAGCGTCAGCGGCTCGACGCCGTCGCCGAGCGACGCGCGCCGCGCGGCCGCGAGCGGCGGGTCGATGCCGAGCGCGGCCAGCGCTTGGCGGCCGGCGTCGTCGTCGCGGAGTTGCACGAGCACGCCCCAGCGCTCGAGCGCGCCTTGCACGACATCGAGCCACGCTGGCAGAAGGCGCCGCGACGCCGCCGCAATCAGGTCCAGCGTGGACGTCGCCTCCGCGTGGAGACGCGCCGCGCCTGCCGGCAACGCGTCGGGCGCGACCCTGTCGCGGCGCGATACGCGATGGCGGCGGCAGGTCGCTTCGAGCGAGGCGAGCGAGCCGGCTTCGGGCGTCGCCCCCGGCGGCAAGGACTTGAGCCAGTCGAGATACTCGTCGGCGCCGGCGCCAGGACGAGCCGCATGCAGCAGCGACATCACGCTCGCGCCTGCGCGCGTCGTCGACATCTTCCAGCCGGTCTCGTCGGCGATGCGGGCGCCGGCGCGCTCGAGCAGCGCGCGCACGCGGCGCACCAGGACGCGATCGAGCGCGACGAGCGCGACAGGCCGCTCGTCGCGACCGAGGTGGTCGAGCACCTGCGCGGCGGCGGCCCAGGCCTCGTCCTCGAAGCCGTCGCAGAGCGCGTGTGCCGGCGCTTCGTCGCCGAGCTCGTGCGCGAGCGCCGCGAACGGCTGGTCCAGCGGCACATCGGTCTCGACGACGAGCGCCGGGGCATCGCCTTGGGCGATGAGCGCGAGGGCAAGCCGATCGGCGCCTCCCGCCTGAATCGCGATCCATGCCAAAGGCCGAAGGTCGAACAGCCGGTCCGTCGAGGAAACGTCGGGCGCGTTCGCGGCCCATTCGACGGCGATCCGGGCGAGCTGCTTCTCCAGACCGGCCGGCCCACCGACGCCGCCCTCGAGCGCATCGCGCGCGGCCTGCCACCACGCAGGTCGCGAGGAGGGCATCCGCGCCGACGCGGCACGTGCGAGCTCGCGTGCCGTCGTCGCGACACGCCCGGCCGCGTGCTCGAAGCCACGTCGATCGCGATGCATCCATTCCGCGCCCCAGCGCTGGCGCCCCAGCAACTGTGTCGCGACGAGCGTGTCGAGCGCGGCGTCGAAGCCGCTCTCGTCGTCGGCCCCGGTCGGCGGACCAAGCGACGCGGCGAGGGTGCGCGTCGTTTCGATCCGCGGCATCCACGTGCCAAGACGCGCGAAAGCGCGCCGGGCCGGCGCAAGCAGCTCGACGAACGGCACCAGCACGACGACGTCGCGCCAGGCGACCGAAGCCTGCCGGGCCCAGTCGGCGCAGTCGACAGCGATGCAATCCCAACGCTCCTGGCCGAGGCCGTCGGTTCGCGAGACGCGCGCGCCCCCGGGGCCACCGGGTGTCACGCGGGCTATCGTCTTCATAGGGAGCAGATGGGGGCGGGCAGCGTCGGCGCGAGGGCCGGTATGTCAGAATGATTGTGCCTGCCGACGCACTCTTGCTCTCGGCGTTCCTGGCCCCACTTCTCGGCCATAGGCATGAGGACCCGACATGAGCAGCGAGCTGATCACCCACACCTCCGACGCATCGTTCAACGCCGACGTCATCGAGGCCGGCACGCCTGTCCTGGTCGACTACTGGGCAGAATGGTGCGGGCCGTGCAAGATGATCGCGCCGATCCTCGACGAGGTCTCGAGGGACTACGACGGCAAGCTTCGGGTCGCGAAGATGAACGTCGACGAGAACCGCGACGTTCCGGCCAAGTACGGCATCCGGGGCATCCCGACCCTGATGCTGTTCAAGGACGGCCAGCTCGCCGCGACCAAGGTGGGTGCCCTCTCCAAGGCGCAGTTGACGGCGTTCATCGACTCTCACCTATAATCTTTGTCTAACGAAGGGGTCCGCGCGCCGAAGGCAGCGGGCTCCAGCACGAGACCCCTCCCGGCGCCTGGCCGGCGATCCACTCGATCGCCTGATCGCCAGCCTTCGGGTCCAGCGCGAAGCGGACACCGCTTCACCTCCCGATCTCCGTTGTTTGACGTCCCGCGCTGCGCCCGACGCAGCCTTGCCCGGGCACACGCCGCCGGGCCTACCCCCCTGAGCCTTCCTGCGCCGACCGCGCCCTGCCCATGCACCTCTCCGAACTGAAAGCCATTCACGTCTCCGAGCTCATCAAGATGGGCGAGGCGCTGGAGATCGAGAACGTCGCCCGCATGAGGAAGCTGGAGCTGATGTTCGCGATCATGAAGAAGCGCGCCAAGGGCGGCGAGCAGGTCTTCGGCGACGGCGTCCTCGAGGTGCTCCCCGACGGCTTCGGCTTCCTGCGCTCGCCCGAGGCGAGCTACATGGCG
>JBDSLQ010000218.1:0-5455 GCA_039916285.1 Caldimonas sp. | reverse complement strand
GTGCCGAGGCGCTTCAGGCTGGCATCGATCTCCGCGAAGATCGCCTTCCTCGACAGGCCCATGCCGTTCGGCCCCTTGTGCATGCGCTGGTTGACCTTGGTGGCGATCACGACTTCGCCGCGGCGCGCGTACTCGAGCAGCGCCCGGCCGACGATCTCCTCGCTCGAGCCGGCGGAATAGACGTTGGCGGTGTCGAAGAAGTTGATGCCGAGGTCGAGCGCCCGCTTCAGGAACGGCCGGCTCGCCGCCTCGCCGAGGGTCCAGTTGTGCGCGCCGCGATCCGGCTCGCCATAGCTCATGCAACCCAGGCACAGGCGCGAGACGTCGAGGCCGGTGCGGCCGAGCTTGATGTATTGCATGGCGCAGTCTAGGCGGGGAGTGATTCGGCCGCCGGGGCGCGAGGCGAAGAGCGTCGTGCCAAGATCGCGTTCGGCGCACCACCTGCAGGTTCCACGATGTCAAGACGCTCACCTCCCCTCGCCGCCGCCTTGGCGCTGCTGTCGCTCCTCGCCGCCGGCCCGGCCCTCGCGCAGGATTGGCCCCAGCCCGGCAAGACGATCCAGCTCATCGTTCCGGCACCCGGCGGCAGCGGCACCGGCGACACGATCGCCCGCGTCCTCGCCGAGGAGCTGCAGACGCGCCTGAAGGCGACCTTGGTCATCGACAACAAGGCCGGCGCCAACGGCAACATCGGCGCGACCGCGGCCGCGGCGACGGCGGGCGACGGCTACCACTTCCTGTTCAGCTGGGCCGGCACGCTGGCGGTCAACAAGGCGCTGTACAAGAACCTCGCGTTCGACGCGCAGAAGGACTTCGTGCCGATCCTGCTCGTCGCCGACGTGCCCAACATCCTGGTCGTCAACAACGACGTCCCGGCCAAGGACCTGGCCGACTTCGAGCGCTATGCCAAGGCCAACCCCGGCAAGCTCAACTTCGGCTCGACCGGGATCGGCAGCTCGATGCACCTGGCCGGCGAACTCTTCATGCGCGATACCGGCGCGCAGATGATCCACGTGCCGTACAACGCGCCGGGCACCGCCACCACCAATCTCATCGCCGGCGAGATCCAGCTTATGTTCCAGCTCATCCCCGGCATTGCCGGCCAGGTGAAGAGCGGCAAGGTCCGCGCGATCGCGGTGATGGCGCCGCAGCGCTCGTCGGCGCTGCCCGACGTGCCGACGACGGCCGAGCTCGGCAAGCCGCGCCTGCTCTCCTCGACCTGGTTCGCGCTGCTCGCTCCCAAGGGCACGCCGCCGGCGGTCGTCGCGCGGATGAACGCGGTCTCGAACGAGATCCTCGCCGACCCGGCGGTGAAGAAGCGCCTCGCCGACATCGGCGCCGCGACGCTGGGCGGCACGCAGCAGCAACTCGCCGAGCACCTCGCGGCCGAGACCGAGAAGTGGGGCCGCCTGGTGCGCGACGCGCGGATCGCCGCGCAATGACCGCGGCGCCGGCGTGACGAGCGGCCTCGCGGCACTCGAGGCGCGCCTCGCCGCCGAGCTCGCGTTCCTGCAGCTGCCGGCGCCGCGCTGGACGCCGGCGCTCGCGCGCGACGGCGAGCCCGTCGCCGACGTCGCGATCATCGGCGCCGGCATGACCGGGCTTGCCGTCGCCGCCGCACTGGTGCAGCGCGGCCTCGCGGTGGTCGCGTACGACGAGGCCCCAGCCGGCCTCGAAGGCCCGTGGGCGACGACTGCGCGCATGGAGACCCTGCGCAGCCCGAAGCAACTCGCCGGGCCGGCGCTCGGCATTGCGTCGCTGACCTTTCGCGCCTGGTTCGAGGCGCAGTTCGGGCACGCCGCGTGGGACGCCCTGGACAAGATTCCTCGCCTGCAGTGGATGGACTACCTGCGCTGGTACCGCGAGGTGCTGGCGCTGCCGGTGCGGAACGACCATCGCGTCAGCGACGTGATGCCACGCGGCGACGGTCTCGTCGAGCTCGGCGTCGAGGCCGGCGGCCGGACGATGCACACGTGGGCGCGCCGCGTCGTCCTCGCCACCGGCCGCGCCGGCCTCGGCGGGCCCGCGCTGCCCGGCTTCGCCGAGGCGTTGCCGCGAAGGCGCTGGGCGCACTCGTCGGACGACAACGACTACGGCGCGCTCGCCGGTTTGCGCGTCGGCGTGGTCGGTGCCGGCGCCTCGGCGATGGACAGCGCCGCGACCGCGCTCGAAGCCGGCGCCGCGCACGTGCACCTGCTGGTGCGTCGAGCCGACCTGCCGCGCATCAACAAAGGCAAGGGCGCCGGCAACCCGGGCTTCGTGGCAGGCTACGCGCGCCTCTCCGACGCCTGGAAATGGCGCATCCGCCACTACATCAACACGCAGCAGGTTCCGCCGCCGCGCAACAGCACGCAGCGCGTCTCGCGCCACGCGAACGCGCACTTCCACCTCGACGTCGCGATCGACGGCGTCGACGAGCGCCGCGGCGCGCTGCAGGTGCGAACGTCGGCCGGGCCGATCGAGCTCGACTTCCTGATCTTCGCGACCGGCTTCAAGGTCGACTGGCGCCAGCGGCCGATGCTCGCCCGCATCGCGCCGTGCATCCGGGGGTGGAGGGACCGCTACGCGATGGCGGACGGCGACGGCGACGACGAGCTGGCCGAGTCGCCCGACCTCGGCGCCGACTTCGAGTTCCAGCCGCGCGCGGGCGCACGCTGCCCCGGTCTCGAGCGCGTGCACTGCCTCAGCTACCCGGCAACGCTCTCGCTCGGCGTCATCACCGGCGACATCCCTGCCATCAGCGAGGGCGCGCTGCAGCTCGCCGACAAGCTCACCGGGCTGCTGTACGCAGAGGACATCGAGCACCACTACGCGCGCATGGTGGCCTACGCCGAGCCCGAAATCTTCGGCGACGAATGGGTCGCCGAGCCGCTGCCGTCACCGGTGGCGAGTTGACCCACTCACCTTGCCAAGCGCCATGACTTCCACCGACATTTTCGACGACGTGATCGATCGCGCCGCGGGCCTCGTGCCCGGCGCCCCGCTGCATACCGCGCGGCGCTTTCGCGCCAAGGTCGTCGACGCGAGCCAGACGAGCCACGACGCGCTGCTGAACGAGCCGGTCGAAGGCCTTTCGAGCGCCGACCGGCTGCGAGTCGCCGCGCACGTCTGCACGCTCGCGGGCGCGACAAGCCTCGCGCGCCACTACGAGGCGCTCGACGCGCGTGCGACCGAACGCGACGCGTCGCCTTCGCCCGCGCTTCCGGCGATGCTGCACTTCGCGGCCGCGCTGACGAGCGATCCGCGTCTCGGCGACCGCGCCGCGCTCGAGCCGCTGCGCCGCGCCGGCCTCGGCGACGCCGCCATCGTCGCGCTGGCGCAGCTGGTGGCATTCCTGTCGTACCAGCTTCGGGTCGTCGCCGGCCTGAGGGCGATGCGCGAGATCGCGCCATGATCCGCCGCAACGGTTTCACCGACGAGACGCTCGAGTGGCGCTCGTGGCTCGAGCCGCTGCGGCTCGCCGACGCGAGCCCGCTGCAGCTCGAGGTACTCGACGAGAGCAATCCTCAATCGCGCACCTCGCCGTACTACCTGACGCTCGCGCACCAGCCTTCGATGCTGCGCCACCGCTCGGCCGCCTACAACGCGATCATGTACGCGCCGGGCGGGCTGCCGCGCGCGGAGCGCGAGCTGGGGGCGATGGTCGTCTCGGTGACCAACGGCTGCGTCTACTGCACGTCCGTCCACGCGCAGCGATTCGAGCAGCTCGCCAGGCGCAGCGACACCGTCGAGCAGGTGTTCGACGATCCGGCGTCGGCGGGAACGACCGAGCGCGAGCGCGCGATCACCCGCTTCGCGATCGCCGTCACCGAGCGGCCGCACGCGCTCGGCGCCGACGACATCGCGCCGCTGCGCGCCGTCGGCATGGGCGACGAGGAAATCATCGACCTGCTCCACGCGGTCGCGATCTTCGGCTGGGCGAACCGGCTGATGCAGAACCTGGGCGAGCCGGAGGGCGCGACCGCGGTTCGCTAGCCAGTCCGGTGCGGCAGACCCGGAATGCCACGCTTCCCCAGCGTGGGTACTGCTGCTAGGCTGATGATCGACACCACCGACGCTTTCGCGAGGGTGGTTTCCGCGTCGAGTCATTGCCAGTCAGGAGGACAGTCATGTCGACCTTTTCGCAGCTTCGTTCATTGTTCGTTTCCTCGCCCTGCAGGGCTGTGGCGCCCGAACCGGCGCTGGCGTCGCGCGCCGCGCTCGACGGCAGGAACTTCGACGGCATCGTCCTCGAGTGCGGCAAGACCTCGGGCGATGCCGACACGCTGATCTTCAAGGACGGCCGCTTCCGCTCGACCGCATGCGATCCCTACGAATATGGTGACGGCCCCTACACGGCGACGCGGTCCGGCGAGACCGTCGCGTTCGAAGCCGAAACCGAGAGCCCGAAGTACGGCAAGCTGCTCTGGAAAGGCGTCGTGCGCGGACCGCGCCTCGACGGCACGATGACCATGATTCGCGAGGGCCAGGCCACGGGCGAAAAATGGATTCTCGCGGGGGAAAAGACCTGAGCGAGACGCGGGCCGTCGCCGACCGAATCGCGTCGACGGCATCGAGCACCAGCGAGGCCGACATGGATACATCGAACCCGGAAACCCCGGACTCCGCGTACCACCCGGGCATGCGGCAGCTGCAGGACCGCTGCGACACCCGAAAGCTGGCGGATCGGCTCGACGAGAAGCTGGCGCGCACGGCCTTCACTGCCGAGGATCGGACGTTCATCGAAAGCCGCCCCCTCTTTTTTCTCGCGACCTCCGATTCGTCCGGGCGACCGGATTGCTCCTACAAGGGCGGCGCGCCCGGCTTCGTCCGCGTGACGGACGTCGACGAGCTGGCTTTCCCGAGCTACGACGGCAACGGCATGTTCCGAAGCCTCGGCAATGTCCTCGTCAATCCGGCGGTGGCATTGCTGTTCATCGACTTCGAGCGGCCCAACCGCCTGCGCGTCAACGGCTCTGCCCGGGTGGTGGACGCCGATCCGCTGCTTGTCGAGTTCGCGGGGGCGCAGTTCGTCGTTCGCGTGCGCGCGGCGCGCATCTTTCCGAATTGCCCGCGCTACATCCATCGCATGACGATCGCCGGGACCTCACCCTACGTTCCGCGCACTGGCTACACGCCGCCGATACCGAAGTGGAAACGCTTCGACGACTTCGCCGACGTGTTGCCGGGCAACGACCCGGCACGCAGCACGGGCGGTTGAGGTGCGAAACGGGCCAGCGATGGCCCTGACTACTGTCGGGACGATCGCGAACAGCGGTTCGAAGCGGAGCGTTTTCACGGGTCACTCCAAGGGTGAGTCAAGATCGTGGATGAGAAACGCGGCGAGTCTTCGGGCGAGATGAAGCACTGGCTCTAACTTGCCACCGATTTCTCTTGTGCTGCCCTCACCTCCACCCTCACCTGCTCCGTCAGCTCCGCCTTGATCTCGCTGAACGCCGGCGACGTCTTCACCGAG
>JBDSLQ010000217.1:0-2570 GCA_039916285.1 Caldimonas sp. | reverse complement strand
CATCAGAAATCCCGGCGGCAGGCTGAAGACATCGTCTGCCGGACGCTGCGGCGGCCGCAGCGTCGCCAGGTCGGCGACGACATAGAGGTACTGGCCCGCAAACGAGTGCCCGGCTTCGTGGACGGTGTCGAACAGGCGCTCGAAGTCGACGCGGCGGAAGTAGTTGACGTGCTCGTAGAAGATGTCGAACCAGGCGTGGTGCGCGGCGATCCAGTCGAGGCACGGCACCTCGATGTAGATCCTGCCGCGACCGCCATTGGCCTCGCGCAGGCCGGCGAGGAAGGTGTGCGGATCGGGCACATGCTCGAGGACGTGGCGCAGCACCAGCCCGTCGGCGTGAATGCCGACCTCGGGCGTGAAGAACTCGCGGATGACGCGCGGATTGGTTCCTTCGTAGGTCGGATCGAGCCCCGTCACGTCGAACCCCGCCGCGAGCAGCCGCTCGAGGAACAGGCCCTTGCCGCAACCGACTTCGACCAGGCTTTCGCCGTCGAAGTGCCGGCGAACGACGTCGACGACGCCGTCGAGGTGGCGTGCGAACGCGCCGCTCAGGCCCTGCTCGTTCTGGTAGTCGGCGTCGTACTCGACCAGCTCGGGGCGAAAGGCGCGATTGAAGACCAACCCGGTCGCGGCCGACTGCACCAGCACGACATCGCCGCGCACGCAACCCCGCGCCGCCTCGGCGCTCGCAAACATGCGGTTCTGCAGCACCGGCAGGCGCTCGGCGCGGTAGATCTCGCGCAGGGTGTCGTCGCCGCCGCTCATTCGTCCGCGCTCATTCGTCGCCGAGGCATCGCTTGAGCTTGGCGGCATCACCCCAGAACGCCATCGGCTCGTGAGCGGGGTACGGATAGCGCCCCAGGTCGAGGCCGATCGTCCACGCGTTCGCGGCGAGCCAGCCTTCGACGAGCGATCGCACCGAGGTCGGCCGGCCGGAGCAGACGTTGACGATGCCCAGATCGCTGCGCCGGCTCGCCAGCGCGACGAGGTGATCGGCGGCCTGCTCGACCGGAAGGTAGTCGCGCAGCTGCTCGCCGCCCGACATTGCGAACGTTGCCGCGCCCGACTCGACCGCGCGACGCAGCTGCGGCCAGAGAGCGCTCTCGGCCTGGCCTTCGCCATGCAGGTAGAAGAGCCGCGCCCAGGTCAGCGCGAACGGCCGCTCGCGCTGCAGCGCCTGCAGCTGGCGGCGCAGCGCGTCCTTGGCGAGCGCGTAAGGATTCGCGGGCGCGGCCTCCACCGTCTCGGCCAGCGACCCGGACTGCATGCCGTACTCGAAGCACGTCCCCGTGACGACGAGGGTCGACAGCCCTTCCTCGACCAGGCGCTTCAGCACGGCATAGTGCGCCGGCAGCTCGCGCTCGAAGTGGTGCAGCGACTGGTAGTTCGGCAATCCGCCCCAGGCGAGGTGGATCAGCGCGTCGGGCCGGCCGAGCAGCTCGAACGGCTGGTCGGGTGGACCGCCGATGTCGATGCGCGCGACGCGATGGCGAGACGTCGAGGGCGGCGCCGACGGCCGCAGCCAGAGCGTCGGCTCGTGGCCCGCGCGCTCCAGCGCGGCGACGACGTGGCCGCCGACGAAGCCGGTCGCGCCGCTCACCGCCACTTTCACGGCACCCGCCTCAGCTCGGGCACCGCGGTGACGAAGCGGCCGCCCCACGCGCGCACGTAGTCGAGCTGCGCCATCAGCTCGTCGCGCAGGTTCCAGGGCAGGAGGACGACGTCGTCCGGGCGCTCGGCGCGCAGCCGCGCTTCGTCGACGATCGGAATCCGGCTGCCTGGCATGTAGCGGCCCTGCTTGGCCGGATTGCGATCGACCACGAACGCGAGCAGGTCGGGCCGAACGCCGGCGTAATTCATCAGCGTGTTGCCCTTGGCCGCGGCGCCGTAGGCGGCGACCTTGCGGCCGGCGCGGCGCGCCTCGATCAGGAACGCCATGAAGTCGTCCTTGACCTTGTCGACGCGCGCCTGGAAGCCTTGGTAGCCGGCCGGCGTGGCCAGCCCGGCTGCGACCTCGCCGTCGAGAACGCGCCGCACTTCCAGGGTCGGCTCGCGTCGGCCGGTGTCGCGCCGCTGCGCATAGACGCGGAGGCTCCCGCCGTGCGTCGACAGCTCCTCGACGTCGAAGACCGCGAGGCCGTTGCTTTCGAACACGCGCGCCACCGCGCCCAGCGACAGGTAGGAGTAGTGCTCGTGATAGACCGTGTCGAACTGGTTCTCGCGCAGCAGCCGCAGCAGGTGCGGAAACTCGAAGGTCGCGACCCCGTCGGGCTTGAGCAGCGCCGTGAATCCGCCGACGAAATCGTTGATGTCGGGCACATGGGCGAGCACGTTGTTGGCGGCGGCGAGGTCGACCTGCCGCCCGGCCGCGGCGAGCTCGCGGCCGAGCGCGACGCCGAAGAAGCGCTCGACGATGTCGAGCCCGAGCGCCCGCGCCGCGGTCGCCGTGCTCGCCGTCGGCTCGACGCCGAAGCACGGGATGCCGGCGTCGCGGACGTAGCGCAACAGGTAGCCGTCGTTGGCAGCGACCTCGCAGACCCGGCTCTCGCGCGTCAGCGCGAAGCGCGTTC
>JBDSLQ010000216.1:0-3315 GCA_039916285.1 Caldimonas sp. | reverse complement strand
CCTGCGTCGCCAGCGCACCGACCGCGCGCCGCGTATGGACGCACAACGCGCCGACGGCGAAGAAGCGGCTGGCGATGGCGACACCGAAGCTGCCGTCGGCGTCGCGGGCGACGATCGACCAGGTCATGGCGCCGGCGCTCTGCCGGTCGGCTCTGCCGGCGCGGCCGGCAGGAAGCGCTCGAGCACGCGCGCGACATGCAGCGCCTCGCGCCCAGCGCCGTGCGCGATCTGCTGCCGGCAGCTCGTGCCGTCGGCGACGACGATCGCGTCGGGCGCATTGCGGATCTCGGGCAGCAGGCTCGCCTCGGCCATCGCCATCGAGACCTCGTGATGGCGCGCTTCGTAGCCGAAGCTGCCCGCCATACCGCAGCACGAGGTCTCGATCAGCACCGGCGTGGCGCCGGGGACGAGGCGCAGCACGTCGAGGATCGGCGCGACCGCGGCGAACGCCTTCTGGTGGCAATGCCCGTGCACCAGCACCGGCGCCGTCACGGCAGTGAAGGCGACATCGAAGCGCCCCGCCTTCGCCTCGCGGGCGATGAACTCCTCCAGCAGCAGCGCATGCTGCGAGACCTTGATCGCCTTCGTGCCGAGGCCCAGCGCGAGCGCTTCGTCGCGCAGCGTCAGCAGGCACGACGGCTCGAGGCCGACGATGGCGATGCCGGCCTCTGCGAACGGCAGCAGCGCGTTGATCAGCGCGCCGACGCGTTGACGGGCCTCCTCGACCCGCCCGCTGGCGAGGTAGGTGCGGCCGCAGCAGTGGTGGCCGCCGGTTTTCTCCAGCGTGTGCAAGGTGTAGCCCGCGGCCCTGAGCACGCGCGCCGCCGCGATCGCGTTCTCGCTCTCGAAGACGCCGTTGAAAGTGTCGACGAAGAGGACCGCCGCCTTCGCATCGACTCGTGCCGCCGCGATCGTCGCCTCGGCGCTCGCGAAATCGTTGCGCTCGCGGGCGCGCCAGAAGGTCGCACGGCGCCAGGTCGGAAGCTTGCGCTTCGCCGTCAGGCCGAGCACGCGCTCGCCGAGCAGCGCCGCGCCCGGAATCCAGTTGCGCAAATTGGCGAGCCAGGCGACGCGGCTGACGGCATGCGCGTAATCGGGCAGGCTCGCGACCAAGCGGTCCTTGAGCGAATGGCCGTGCCGCTTCGTGTAATGCGCGAGGAACTCGATCTTCATCCGTGCCATGTCGACGCCGGTCGGGCATTCGCGCTTGCAGCCCTTGCAGCCGACGCACAAGTCCATCGCCGCGTGCACGGCGTCGCTCGTGAATGCGTCCGCGCCGAGCTGTCCCGAAAGTGCCAGGCGCAAGGTGTTGGCGCGCCCCCGGGTCACGTGCTGCTCGTCGCGCGTGATGCGAAAGCTCGGGCACATGGTGCCGGCGTCGAACTTGCGGCAGTGTCCGTTGTTGTTGCACATCTCGACCGCCTTGGCGAAGCCGCCGGTCGAGTCTCCACCGGTCCCGGGCGCCGTGATCGCTTCGGTGCGCGCATCGTTCTGCACGTCCCACGCCGACCAGTCGAGCACCGGCACGAGGCGAATGGTCCGGTACGGTGCCGGCGTTCCCGGCGGCGCGAAGCGGAACAGCGTGCCGTCGTCCATCTTCGGGGTATCGACGATCTTGCCGGGGTTGAACGAGCCGGCCGGATCGAGCACGTCCTTGATGGCGCGAAAGGCATCGCTGAGCAGCGGCCCGAACTGCCACTCGATCCATTCGCCGCGACACAAGCCGTCGCCGTGCTCGCCGCTGAACGCGCCCTTGTACCTGCGCACCAGCGCCGACGCTTCGACGGCGATCGCGCGCATCTTCCTCGCGCCGCCGCGGCGCATGTCGAGGATCGGCCGCACGTGCAGGGTACCGACCGAGGCGTGCGCGTACCAGGTGCCGCGCGTGCCGTGGCGCGCGAACACCTCGGTCAGGGCGTCGGTGTACTCGGCGAGGTGCTCGAGGGGCACCGCGCAGTCCTCGATGAAGCTCACGGGCTTGCCGTCGCCCTTCAGGCTCATCATGATGTTGAGGCCGGCCTTGCGCACCTCCCAGAGGTTCTTCTGGGCAGCGTCGTCGGTCATCTCGACGACGCTGCCGGGCAGGCCGAGGTCGCCCATCAGCTCGATCAGCCGCGCCAGGCGCGTCAGCAGCGCGGGCTTGGCGTCGCCGGCGAACTCGACGAGCAGGATCGCCGCCGGCTCGCCGCGAAGCGCCGTCGCCATCGTCGGCGCGAACGCCGGGTTGGCAAGGGCGAGATCGATCATCGTCCGGTCGACCAGCTCGACCGCCGTCGGGCCGAGGGTGACGATGTGCTGCGCCGCGTCCATCGCGGCGTGGAAGGTCGGGAAGTTGACGACGCCGAGCACCTTCGCAGCGGGCAGCGGCGCCAGCTTCAGCGTCAGCGTTCGCGACCAGGCGAGCGTGCCCTCGGCGCCGACCAGCAGGTGGGCGAGGTTGACGCTGCCGTCGTCGTTGTACGGCTTCTCGCTCTGGGGATGGAAGATGTCGAGGTTGTAACCGGCGACGCGGCGCAGGACCTTCGGCCAGCGCGCCTCGATCTCGGCGCGATGGCGCGCGGCAAGGTCTCGAACGAAGGCGCCGATCGCGGCGGCACGGCCCGACGCCTCTGCCAGCGGCCCGAACGAGACGGCGGCGCCGTCGGCCAGCAGCGCGTCGATGCCGAGCACGTTGTGGACCATGTTGCCGTAGGCGATCGAGCGCGAGCCGCACGAGTTGTTGCCGGCCATGCCGCCGATCGTCGCCTGCGCGCTGGTCGAGACGTCGACCGGGAACCAGAGGCCGAGCGGTTTCAAGTGCGCATTGAGATGGTCCAGCACGAGGCCGGGCTCGACCGTCGCGATGCGCCGCTCTTCATCGACGGCGACGATCCGGCGCAGATGCTTGGTCGTGTCGATGACGAGCGCGGCGCCCGTCGTCTGCCCGCACTGGCTCGTGCCGGCGCCGCGCGGCAGCACGGGCACCGAGAGCTCGCGCGCGATCTCGAGGGCAATCGCGACGTCGCGGTCGCTCTTCGGCACGAGGACGCCGACCGGCATGATCTGATAGATCGAGGCATCGGTCGCGTAACGTCCGCGCGATGGCGCGTCGAACAGCACCTCGCCTTCGCATTCGGCGCGCAGGCGGCGGCCAAGCTGCGCGCACACGTCGTTGGGTGGCAGGGCGGCGCCATTGGGTAGCAGGTGGTTGGGGGCGAGCAGAGGCATGGAGGTTCCGATTCCGTTATCGAGTGGGTTGCGCCGAGATCCGCGCTGCCTGGCCGTTGCGCATCAACTCGAGCACGGTATCGCGTTTTTGCCGCAGGTGCTGCACCA
>JBDSLQ010000215.1:0-8703 GCA_039916285.1 Caldimonas sp. | reverse complement strand
TTGAAGTTGGTCATCATGCCGCCGAGCCAGCGCTGGTCGACGTAGGGCATGCCGCAGCGCTTGGCTTCCTGGGCGATCACCTCGCGCGCCTGGCGCTTGGTGCCGATCATCAGGACGGTGCCGCGGCGCGAGGCCAGCTGGCGAATGAACTTCATCGCGTCCTCGAAGAGCGGCTGCGTCTTCTCGAGGTTGATGATGTGGATCTTGTTGCGATGGCCGTAGATATACGGGGCCATCTTCGGGTTCCAGAAGCGCGTCTGATGTCCGAAATGGACGCCGGCTTCCAGCATTTCACGCATCGTGATCGTCATCGAGTATCCAAGGTTGGTTCTAGAATCCGGCTCGAATCGCAGGCGTCGGATCGGACTGCCGATCGACGCCGCGACACCATTGATGAAGCCGGTTCGCGGATGGAGCGGCTACCACGGCCGGCTGCACTCGTTTCCCCAATGGATCCGGTGGCCGAGCTGATCGTCCGCTCGAGGCAAAGCATCGAATTATAACCTTCACGATGGCCGACGACCTCACCGAAACGCGCCGGCTGCTCCTTGCGGGCAATGCATCGGCTGCCACGTTGGTGGACCGCTCGATCTCCGCGGCTCGTTCGCCGCGTGCAGGACCGGCCTTCGTGTCGACCTCCTTCGCCGCTGCCCGCGCCACCGCCGCGACGGCCGATGCGGCGGTGAAGGCAGGGCGAGATCCTGGACCGCTCGCCGGACTCGCGGTATCGGTCAAGGATCTGTTCGACGTTGCCGGCGAGGTCACCGCCGCGGGCTCGGTCCTCCTGCGCAGCGCCGATCCGGCGGCCGCGGATGCCCCTGCGGTCGCCCGCCTGCGCCGGGCCGGCGCGGCGCTGATCGGCCGGACCCACATGCCCGAGTTCGCGTTCTCCGGCGTCGGCCTCAATCCCCATCTCCCAGTGCTTGCCAACCCGGCGACGCTCGCCGTCGACGCGACCGCCCGCATCCCTGGCGGCTCGACCTCGGGCGGAGCGGCATCGGTGGCCGCCGGCGCCGCATGGGCTGCGCTCGGATCGGACACCGGCGGCTCGATCCGCATCCCGGCGGCGCTGCAGGGCCTGGTCGGCTTCAAGGGCACGGCCCGCCTCGTGCCGATCGACGGCGCGGTACCGTTGTCGACCACGCTCGACACCGTCTCGGCGATGACGCTGTCGGTTCGCGACGCAATCGTGCTGCATGAGGTCCTCGCTGCACGCTCGGTGTCACCGCAGCGGCGACCGATCGGTGAATGGCGATTCGCCGTGCCGAGCCGGGTGATGCTCGACGGCGTCGACGAGACCGTCGGCCGCGCGTTCGAACGCAGCCTTGCGACGCTGTCTGCCGCCGGCGCGCGAATCGAGACCATCGAGCTGGCGCCGCTCGGCGAGCTGGCGTCGATCCACGCCGCCGGCACCTTCCCGGCGGCCGAGAGCTGGGCCTTCCATCGCCGCTGGCTCGCCGGACGCGCGGCCGAGTACGACCCGCGCGTCGCGAGTCGAATCCGGCGCGGCGAGACGATGAGCGCAGCCGACTACATCGACCTCGTCACCGCCAGGCGCGGCTGGATCGCGCGAGTCGAACATGCGCTGCGGGGCATCGACGCCCTGCTCTCGCCGACCGTGCCGATGGTCGCGCCGGCCCTTGCCCCGCTCGTCGACGACGACGAGGCGTTCTTCGCCGCCAACATCCTGCTGCTGCGCAACCCGAGCGCCGTCAACTTCCTCGACGGCTGTGCCCTCAGCGTGCCGTGCCACGGCCCCGGCGACCTCCCGGTCGGCCTGATGGTCTGGCACTGCGCATTGCACGACGACGCCGTCCTCGAAGCCGGTTTGGCGATCGAAGCTGCGCTTGCCGCCGCTAGCCTCGACCGCCCGCAAGACTGAGATGCGCGTCGCCGTCATCGGGGCCGGCGTGATCGGCGTGACGACGGCCTACGAACTCGCCGTCGACGGCCACGAGGTGACCGTGTTCGAGCGCCGTGGCACGGTGGCTTCGGGCTGCAGCTTCGCCAACGCCGGCCTGGTGGCGCCCGGCTACGTCCAGCCCTGGGCCGCGCCAGGGATGCCGGCCAAGGTCTTGCGGCATCTCTTCGCCAGGCACGCCCCGGTGCGGATCGCCGGCCCGCTCGATGGCGCCGCACTCGGCTGGGCCTGGCGCTGGTGGCGCTCGTGCCGGCCTCATGTCTACCGGGCGAACCGCGCCCGCATGCACCGCCTGGCCCACTTCAGCCGCGACCGGCTGCTGCAGCTGACCGCGCGGCTGCACCTCGACTTCGAACGCGCACAAGGCTTTCTCGTCCTCTTGCGCAGCGCCGGCGACCTGGCCGCTGCCGAGGCAGGGGTGCGCGCCCTCGCCGAGCTCGGCGCGGCCGCGGTCGTTCTCGACGCCGCCGGCTGCCGCGCGATCGAGCCGGGCCTCAACCCGGCGACGCCGCTGCACGCGGGGATCTACTCGAAGGACGACGAGGTCGGCAACTGCCGCGAGTTCACGCACCTGCTGCGGAAGGAAGCCGAGCGCGCCGGTGCGGTGTTTCGCTTCAATGCCCACGTCGAGCGGATCGGCGCTGGCGCGCGGCCCACGCTTCGCGTCATGCAGGCGCCGCACGACGCGCGCGACGAGGCGCTGCGCTCGCTCGACCCGGACGAGTGGCCGACGACCGAGCCGCAGGCCGGCGAGACGACCGAGCCGGATTTCGAGGCGATCGTCGTCTGCGCCGCCATCGAATCGCGGCCGCTCTTGAAGCCGTTCGGCGTCAACCTGCCGCTCCTCGCCGTCCACGGCTACTCGGTCACCGCACCGCTTCGCCACGACGATGCCCATCTCCATCTCGAGCCGCGCGCGGCTCTGATGGACGAGCGCTACAAGGTTGCGATCAGCCGCCTCGGCCAGCGCGTTCGCGTTGCCGGCAGCGCCGAGATCGGCGGCGACCCCGACCGGCAGAACGAGAAAGCGCAGGCGACCCTCGACAAGGTGCTCGACGACTGGTTCCCCGGCGTGACGAAGCGCGGCGCCGCCCAGCGCTGGAAAGGCGCGCGGCCGATGCTCCCCGATGGCCCGCCGATTCTCGGATCGAGCGGTGCCGAAGGCATCTGGCTCAACGTCGGTCACGGCGGCAGCGGCTGGGCCCTCGCCGCCGGCTCGGCACGGCTCGTCGCCGACGCGATCGTCGGGCGCAAGACGCCGATCGCGATGGACGGCCTCGGCATCGAGCGGCTCAGGTCGTGAGCCGCATCGAGCGCATCGACGGCAACGTCGCGCGCGTTCCGTTGTATGGCGTCGCAGCGACGCGCAGGATCGAAGGCCAGGCAGTTGCCGAGTTGCCGCCGTTCACGCTGATGACGCGCGCCGGCGCAGCCGTCGCCCGTCTCGCCCTTGCGGTCGCACCGCATGCAGCGCGCATCGTCGTCTTCGCCGGACCCGGCAACAACGGCGGCGACGGCATCGAGGCAGCGACCCGCCTGCGAGAGTGGGGAAAGTCGACGTCGGTGCTTCGCGTCGGCGCGGCGGCGACGCTGCCGGGCGACGCGGCGCAGGCCTTGGCACGTGCAATCGACGCCGGTGTCGAGATCGCGGCCTTCGATGCGCAGGGAGCATCGACCGGCGATCGCCCGGACCTGGTGATCGACGCCCTCCTCGGCATCGGCGCGTCGCGCACGCCCGAAGGCGAGCTGGTCGCGGCGATTGCCCGCATCGCCGGGCTGGCGGCGCTCGGCGCCCGCGTTCTCGCCGTCGACGTGCCGTCCGGGCTCGACGTCGAGCGAGGTCAGCCGCTCGGCGACGCCTGCGTCGTCGCCGACGACACCCTCACCCTGATCGCGCCGAAGCCGGGCCTCTTCACCGGCAGCGGCCGCGATCACGCCGGCCGGGTCTGGTGCGCGCGGCTCGAGGTCGAGGTCGACGCCCAGCCCGGCGATGCCTGGCTCGTCGGCACCGGCGATCCTTCCTGTGCGCCCGCCGCGCGGCGTCACGCGTCGCACAAGGGCAGCTTCGGCGATGTCGCTGTCGTCGGCGGCGCGCCGGGCATGGCCGGCGCGACGTGGCTCGCGGCGCGCGCGGCGCACGCCGCCGGCGCCGGCCGGGTGTTCGTCGATCTCCTTCGCGACGGCACGGGCGCGATGGAAAGAGTCGACGAGATCGACCCGATGCGCCCGGAGCTGATGTTTCGGCGCGGCTGGGCCTCGGGAAGCGCCGCCATCGTCGCCGCGACGACGACCGTCTGCGGCTGCGGTGGCGGCGATGCGGTGCGGGCCTCGCTGCCGCGGTTGCTGTCGATCGCCGCTCGCATCGTTCTCGACGCCGACGCCCTCAATGCCATCGCCGCCGATCCTTCGCTTGCGACGCTGGTGACGAGGCGCGAGCAGCGCGGCCACGCGACGATCATGACGCCGCATCCGCTCGAGGCCGCACGCCTTCTGGGTACCACGACCGGGGCGGTGCAGGCCGATCGGCTGCGCGCGGCGCGCGAGATCGCCGCCCTCTACCGCTCGGTGGTGGTGCTCAAAGGCTCGGGAACGGTGATCGCCGACAGCGCCGGTACGGTTCGCATCAACGCCACGGGCAACGCCTCGCTGGCCAGCGCCGGGACCGGTGACGTTCTCGCCGGCTGGATCGCCGGTCGCTGGGCCTCGCACGGCACAGATGCGTTCGACACGGCGACGCGCGCCGTGATCGAGCACGGCGCCGTTGCCGAACCGGATCGCAGCGCGGCGCTGCGGGCCGCCGACCTCGTCGAGCTGCTCCATCGCCGCGCCCGCGGCGTCTGAGCGGGCCGCCGTTACGCCGACGCGGTCAGCCGTTTGCCCGCATCGCCTTCGCGATCTCGAGCGTTCCCTGGGCGGCGCCGCTCTCGGGCACCGTCTCGTCCACGCGATCCGAGATCGCGTCGAGCTGCAGCGCGATCCGCTCGGCGGCACCGCCGCCGTGGCCGACGTGGATGCCTTGCGTCAACGTGATGTGGGCGCGCTCGAACGAGCCGGCGCCGGCGCACAGGATGGCGCGCGTCGGCGCGTCGTCGGCGACGAGGGCGATGAGTCCCGGCGTCACGGCGCCCGCGTCGAGCAGGCGCAGCACCGCCTCGGGCAGCAGCTTCTCGGTCATTCGAGTCGCCGCCGTCGGCGCCAGGCAGTTGACGCGGATGTCGTGCTTGGCGCCTTCGATCGAGAGCGTCTGCATCAGGCCGACGAGCGCCATCTTGGCGGCGCCGTAGTTGGCCTGGCCGAAGTTGCCGTAGAGCCCCGACGACGACGTCGTCATGACGATGCGGCCGTAGTTCTGCGCCCGCATCGTCTCCCAGACGGCCTTGGTGCAGTTCACCGCGCCCATCAGGTGGACGTCGATGACGAGCCGAAAGTCATCGATCTCCATCTTGGCGAAGCTCTTGTCGCGCAGGATGCCGGCGTTGTTGACGAGGATGTCGACGCGGCCCCATTCGCCGAGCGCTGCCTGGACCATCGCCTGCACCGCGGCATGGTCGGTGACCGACGCGCCGTTGGCGATCGCCTTGCCGCCGGCGGCGCGGATCTCGTCGGCGACGGCGTTGGCTGCCGTCGGCGTGGCGCCGTTGCCGTCGAGCGTCCCGCCCAGGTCGTTGACGACGACGGCAGCGCCGCGCGCTGCCAGCTCCAGGGCGTGCTGCCGGCCGAGGCCGCCGCCGGCGCCGGTCACGATCGCCACCCGACCGTCGAATCGAATCGTCATGCTTTGCGCCTTTGTGGGTAGATCAACGGCGCGGCGTTCCGCGCGCGCCGGGCCGGCCGGTCGCCGTCTTGCGCACCGCCGTCTTGCCGGCGCGAACCGGCCGCGACGACGCTCCAGATCGGGCGCGCGTCTTCGCCTTGACGACGCGGTCGGCATCCTTCAAGGCGACGATCTCGCTCGTCGCCGCTTCGGTCCGCTCGGCGGCCCGGTCGCGGCGCGTGCGCAACGCGGCGGTCACTGCTTCCTCCCCCTCGCGGACCATTCGGAAGTCGATCTTGCGGCCGTCGAGGTCGACGCGGCTGACCTGGATCCGGACGCGCGTCCCGACGACATAGCGCAGCCCCGACCGTTCGCCGCGCAGCTCCTGGCGCACCTCGTCGAACCGGAAGTATTCACCGCCGAGCTCGGTGACGTGGACCAATCCCTCGACGTAGAGACCGTCGAGCACGACGAACAGGCCGAAGCTCGTGACCGCGCTGACCGCACCGCCGAATTCCTCGCCGAGGTGCTCGCGCATGTAGCGGCACTTGAGCCAGGCCTCGACGTCGCGCGACGCCTCGTCGGCGCGGCGCTCGTTGGCGCTGCAATGCGCGCCGGCGATCTCCCAGGCTTCCAGCTCGCCGCCGGGGGCGAGCGGCGGCAGCGCGCTGGCGCTGGCCTTCGAGTTCTTCGCGCTCTTGACCGCTTTCGCGAGGCGCGCCTTCTTGGCCGGCTCGCCTTCGGCGCGTGCACCGATCGCGTAGCGGCGGCTCTCGAGCAGCGCCTTGATGACGCGGTGGACGAGCAGGTCGGGATAACGCCGGATCGGACTCGTGAAGTGCGTGTAGGCCTCGTAGGCGAGACCGAAATGGCCGATGTTCTTGCTCGTGTAGATCGCCTGCTGCATCGAGCGCAGCAGCATCTGATGGATCTGCGCCGCGTCCGGGCGTTCCTTGGTCGCCGCGGCGATCGCCTGGTACTCGGCCGGGGTCGGATCGTCGCCGATCGACAGGCCCAGGCCGAGCGCCTTCAGGTAGTTCTGCAGCAGCGTCTTCTTTTCCGGCGTCGGCCCTTCGTGGACGCGGTAGAGCGCCGGGTGCTTGGCGCGGGCGATGAAGTCGGCCGAGCAGACGTTGGCGGCGAGCATCGACTCCTCGATCAGCCGGTGCGCCTCGTTGCGCGTTCGCGGGACGATCTTTTCGATCCGGCCGTTCTCGTCGCACACGATCTGCGTCTCGGTGGTCTCGAAGTCGATCGCGCCGCGCTTGATGCGTGCCTTCAGGAGCGCCCGGTAGACGTCGTGCAGGTCGAGCAGGTGCGGCACGAGCGCGGTGCGGCGCGCCGCCTCCGGGCCCCGCGTGTTGGCCAGGATCGCCGCCACCTCGGTGTAGGTGAAGCGTGCTGCCGAGCGGATGACCGCCGGGAAGAACTGGTACGCCTGCACCTCGCCGGCATGGTCGACGAGCATGTCGCAGACCATCGCCAGGCGCTCGACCTCGGGGTTGAGCGAACACAGGCCGTTCGAGAGCTTCTCGGGCAGCATCGGAATGACGCGGCGCGGGAAATAGACCGAAGTCGCGCGCTCGTACGCATCGAGGTCGATCGGCTCGCCCGGGCGGACGTAGTGGCTGACGTCGGCGATCGCGACGAGCAGGCGCCAGCCGTTGTCGACTTTCGACTTGCCGATCCGCACCGGCTCGCAGTAGACGGCGTCGTCGAAGTCGCGCGCGTCCTCGCCGTCGATCGTGACCAGGGCGACGTCGCTGAGGTCGACGCGGTCCTTGCGGTCGGCGGCGCCGACGCTCGACGGCAGCGCTGCGGCCTGCGCGAGGGCGGCATCCGAGAAAAGGTGCGGCACCTCGTACTTGCGCACGGCGATCTCGATCTCCATGCCGGGATCGTCGATCTCTCCGAGCACCTCGGTGACGCGGCCGACCGGCTGCGAATGCATCGACGGCGGCTCCATCAGCTCGATGGCGACGACCTGGCCGGCCTTGGCATCGGCGATGCCGTTCTTCGGCACGATGATGTCCTGACCGTATCGCTTGTCCTCGGGAGCGAGCAGCCAGATGCCGCTCTCGTGCAGCAGCCGGCCGATGATCGGCGCCTTCTTGCGCTCGAGGATCTCGACGACGCGGCCCTCGGGCCTGCCCTTCTTGTCCAAACGCGCGATGCGCGCCCTGACGCGGTCGCCATGGAGGACGCTTTTCATCTCCTGCGGCGAGAGAAAGAGGTCGGCCTGGGTGTCGTCGCGAACGACGAAGCCGTGGCCATCGCGATGGCCCTGGACGGTGCCCTCCACCTCGGCGAGAAGCTCGTTGCCGATGGGTGCGGGGGTCTTGGATGTTGTTGCTTTGATGATAAAGTCCGTGGTTGCCTGAGATGCCCAGGTGGCGGAATTGGTAGACGCACTAGTTTCAGGTACTAGCGGGTAACTCCGTGGGGGTTCGAGTCCCTTCCTGGGCACCAGATGCTGCGCAAGAAGGACAGCGGGCCGGCTTTGCCGGCCCTTTCCTTTTGATCTTTCAAATCTGGAACTTGCGGGCCAGACCGGCCGGGCGCAAGTCGTCGTACTCCTCGAAAGGCTGATGAATCCACGGGCTCGTGGCCAGCATTTCGACGTAGTAATCGGGCGTGTACGACGAGACGCCCTTGGTCCAGATGACCGCCGAGCGCAACTCGCTGATCGACGGCATGGCACGCAGCCGGTCGACCACCGCGCGCAGCGTGACACCCGAGTCGGCCAGGTCGTCGACCAGCAGCACGCGCCCCGCCAGTTCGCCGCGCGGCAGCGTGATGTACTTGGCCATGTCAAGCCGGCCCTGGATGGTGCCGGCCTCGGCGCGGTAAGAGCTGGTCGACATGATCGCCAGCGGTTTGTCGAAGACTCGCGACAACACGTCGCCGGGGCGCATGCCACCGCGCGCCAGGCACAGGATCTGGTCGAATTCCCAGCCCGAGGCGTGGATCTTGAGCGCCAGCCGCTCGATCAGCATGTGGTACTCGTCCCACGAGACGTAGAGGTGTT
>JBDSLQ010000214.1:0-3789 GCA_039916285.1 Caldimonas sp. | reverse complement strand
CCTTCGGCGATCGAGATGATGGTCGAGTAGCCGACGACCGAGCCGAGCTTCGGATACTCGTTGTACTTCCGGAAATAGGCGAGGAAGAACTTCTTGTGCTCGTCGGTCTGGATGCCGTAGTACGGATCGCCGGTGACGATCCAGCCGACCGGCGCCTCCTCGCGCAACGGCTCGAGGTACTCCGGCTCGCCGGTCAGGAGGCTGACCACCGGCCGGTCCTTGAACAGGCCGCGCGTGTTGCCTTCGCGAACGAACTTCGACAAGTCGGCACCGAACAGGACGTTGAAGATCGCGTCCGGCTTGGCATCGGAGAGCGCCTGCACCACCGCGCCGGCCTCGATGCGGCCGAGCGGCGTCGCCTGGTCGGGCAGGAACTCGACGTCGGGCTGGAGCTTCTTCAGCATCGCCTTGAACGTCGCCGCCGCCGACTGGCCGTACTCGTAGTTGGGGTAGACGACGACCCACTTCTTCTTCTGCAGCTTGGCCGCCTCGGGCACCAGCATGGCCGACTGCATGTAGGTGTTCGGGCGCAGCCGGAAGGTGTAGCGGTTGCCGTTCTGCCAGGTGATCTTGTCGGTGAGCGGCTCGGCGGCGAGGAAGAACACCTTCTTCTGCTTTGCGAAATCGGTGACCGCCAGGCCGGTGTTGGAGAGGAAGGTGCCGGCGATCAGGGCGACGCCTTCGCGCGAGACGAGCTCTTCGGCGACGCGGACCGCATCGCCCGGACTGCCGTTGTCGTCGCGCGAGATCACCTGGAGCTTCTTTCCGAGCACGCCTCCCGCGGCATTGACCTCCTCGACGGCGAGCTCCCAGCCTTTCTTGTACGGATCGAGGAAGGCAGGCTGCGCCTTGTAGCTGTTGATCTCGCCGATCTTGATCGTGTCCTGCGCCTCGGCCCGAGCGACCGCACCGAGGAGGACCAGGGACAAGAGGAGGGCGGTGGGTTTCAGCATGGAATCTCCTGGAGAAGAACAAGCGGGACGAGGCGAAGTGGCAAGATCGCGGCTGGCAAAGGGGAGTCTTGATGAATCAGCCGAGCTTCAGCGAATTCGAGGCGGCCGCGCGCCGCGAAGGCTACGACGAGATCGTCGAACGGATCTGGGCGGCCGGCGCGGTCGCCGCCCCGCACCAGCATCCGTTCGCCGTCAAGGCTCTGGTGGTCGCCGGCGACCTGTGGCTGACCGAGGGCGATGCGACGCGCCACCTCCGGCCCGGCGACCGCTTCGAGGTCGCCGCCGCGGTGCCGCACGCGGAGCGCTACGGCGCGGCCGGCGCCACCGTCTGGGCGGCACGCCGACACGCCAAGGACTGAAGGAGTCGTCACCGGCGGACGGTTCAGGCAGCGACGATGTCGCTCGACTGGATCCGCTTGACGCCGGCCTTGGCCATCTTGTCCCAGGCCGCCTTCAGCGATCCGTTGAGGTCGATGCCGCGCGAGGCGTCCTCGATGACCGAGGCCTTGAAGCCGGCCTTGCGCGCATCGAGCGCGGTCCAGGCGACGCAGAAGTCGGTGGCGAGGCCGCAGACGTAGACGGTGTCGACGCCGTGCGCCTTCAGGTACGCGGCGAGGCCGGTCGAGGTCTTGCCGTCGGCCTCTGTGAACGCCGAGTAGCTGTCGGTGCCCTGGTGGTAGCCCTTTCGGATGATGAGCTGAGCCTTCGGCAGCGCCAGGTCCTTGTGGAGCGCAGCGTCGGCCGAGCCCTGCACGCAGTGGTCGGGCCAGAGCACCTGATTGCCGTAGGCTAGCTTGGTCGACTCGAAGGGCTTCTTGCCGCTGTGCGCGGAAGCGAACGAGACGTGGCCGGCGGTGTGCCAGTCCTGCGTGACGATGACGTTCTCGAATGCGGCCGACAGCTTGTTGATGATCGGCACGACCGCCTCGCCGTCCTTGACCGGCAGCGTGCCGCCGGTGACGAAGCAGTTCTGCACGTCGACGACGATCAAGGCGCTCTTCGCGCCGGGCTTGATCGACCCGGCAGCGAAGACGAGCGGCGCGGCACCGAGGCCGAGCAGCCCGGCGGCGCCGACGTGGCGAACGAAATCCCTGCGTTGCATGTCTCTCATCATGACCTCCATGTCGTGGTTTCCCGCGTCCGCTCCATGCAGCTACCGTGCCGGAGACGCCCTTCCCGGGTCTCGATGGACCCTAGCGCTGACCATCGAACTTCGCAATCTCGTCTGCCCGCAGTCCGCCGACCCTCGCGTGCGGGCGGGCGCCGGTCGTCATCGCAATCACCAGCAGCATTTCGTCGGGCCGCGGTGCGTCGGCGACGCGCACCTCGATCGAGTCGAAATGGCTGCGCACGTAGGCGGCGACGCGGTGGTGGATCGGCACGTCGATCGAGGCGCCGGCCGGGCCGATCTTGGTTGTCGACGGGACGATGGCGTGCGATCCCTCGAGCAGGTCGCGCATGCCGTAGCCACCGGGAACGTGCCAGAGCGCGCCGTGCTCGAGCTCGCCGGCCAGGCCGATCAGCGCACCCTTGCCGTAGGCCTCGATCCGGTCCGGCCCGCCGAGCGCCTCGACCAGCCGCGCCGCCATCTCGCGGCCCAGCGGCTTGAGCGCTTCCATCATCGGCTGGATGTCCTCGACATAGCGCCCGGCGTAGGGATTCTTCAGGACGGCGGCGAGGCTGCCGCGGCGCAGCGGCCGGGACAGGCGCGGCCCGTTGTCGTGCCAGACGTCCTCGACCGCGAGGACGAGCTTGCGGACGTCGACTTCAGGGGCGGCGGCGCTGGCGGGATGGAGCATGCGGGTCCTTTCGACGGTCAGCAGGCAGCGACAGGACGCTCGCCGCGAAGGCGGGGCGGCTTCGCCATTGGCCGCGCGAGGGTCGCATCGACATCAACGCCGATACCGTTGGCGGCGCCGACGTCGCCGACGACGCGCCAGCGCCCCTGCAGCGAGAGTACCGCGCCGATGATGCGGCCGGCGTCGACCTGCGCGCGCGCTTCGCCGACGCCGCGTGCCAATGCTGCCTCGACGAGGGCCTGCGGCAGCGGCGGCACGGCCCGCACGACGAGGCGATCGCCGAGGTCGCTGTCGTCCCGGATCGCGCGCGCAGGGGCGCGGACGATTCGCGCATCGTCGGCGTCGACGGCGTTGGCGACGATCGTCGCCGCCGCATCGGCCGTCGCGGCACTCGTCGCCAGGATGGTGACGCTGTCGGCGATGCCGAGCGAGAAGCTGCGGCCGCGCCAGCCCGAGGTCGCGATGCCGCGCACCGGCGATGCCGCCGCGATCGTGAAGCACCCGTCGAGTGGCCCTCCCGCCAGGCCGCGGCGCGGATCGGCGCACACGCCGACCTCGAACGACTCACCCGGCGCGAGGCGCAGGGCGATGTCGCCGCCGTTGTTGACCGCGGCGCGCGCGATGCGCGGATCGTCGAAAGCCCCGATCAGCTCCTCGGCGACGCCGCCGGCGACGGCGGCCATCGCGGTGATGAAGCGGCCCTGGCCGCCGTGCGGGCGGCAGGCGGCGACCATGCGGCGCGCGACCGGACCGCGCGGTGTCGCGACCGCGCCGGCCGAGAGATCGGCGCGCAGCAGCGGCAGCTCGGCGACGAGCTCGGCGAGCAGCGTCTGGAAGCGCTGCCACGCGGTCTCGATCGCCCCGGCCACTGCGGTCGTCTCGCCCGAGGCGGTGACGATGCAGTCGATAGGCCCGTGCTGGAAGTGCCAGCGATCGGCATCGAGGCGGCAGCGCAGCGCGCCGGCAGGCGCCTGCGCGCTCGGCGCGGCGACGGCAGCGAGTGCGGGAGCCGCGCTCACCGGGAGACTCCCGCCGGC
>JBDSLQ010000213.1:0-8608 GCA_039916285.1 Caldimonas sp. | reverse complement strand
GAGGAGGCGGACGTAGAGCGTCGGCACGCCCATGAAGACGGTCGCGCGCGGCAGCAGCTCGACGACGCGGCGCGCATCGAAGCGGCCGAGCCACAGCATCCTCGCGCCGGCGAGCAGGGCGCCGTGCGAGGCGACGAAGAGGCCGTGGACGTGGAAGATCGGCAGCGCATGGATCAGAACGTCGCCGCCTTCGCCCGCACTGCGCCAGCCCCAGTAGCTTTTCAGCGTGACGGCGTTCGAGAGCAGGTTGCCGTGCGTGAGCATCGCGCCCTTGCTGCGCCCGGTCGTTCCGCTCGTGTAGAGGATCGCCGCCAGATCGTCGCTGCGACGCAGCGCGGGCAGGTGCGTGTCGCCGAAATGCGTTGCGCGCTCGAGCAGGCTGCCGCTGCGGTCGTCGCCGAGGGTGAACACATGGGTCGTGCCGGCGGCGAACGCGAGCTTCGATGCCCAGGCGAAGTTCTTCGGCGCGCAGACGAAGACAGCGGGCTCGGCGTCGCCGATGAAGTAGCCGATCTCGTCACTCTTGTAGGCGGTGTTGAGCGGCAGATAGACATGCCCCGCGCGAAGCACGGCCAGGTAGAAGAGCAGCGACTCGACCGACTTCTCGGCCTGCACCGCGATCCGGCTCGCCGGCGGCAGATCGAGCGAATCGAGCACGTTGGCGAGCACCGCGGTCGCGCGCTCGATGTCGCGCCACGTGTAGAAGAGCCCGCTCTCGATCGTCTCGATGGCGACGCCGTCGAGTCCGTCCGGAAAAGCGTCGCGCAGGGCGACGAAGAGATTGCCGTTGCTCATCCGTCGAGCTTGGCACCCGACGTGCGCACGACCTCGCCCCAGCGCTTGATCTCGGCGTTGACGAAGCGGCCGAAGGCATCGCCGTACAGGTTCGGCGTTTCGGTCCCGAGGCTGGTCCAGAGCGCTTGCAGCTCGGGCGTCGCCATCGCCTTCTGCATCTCGGCCTGCATGTGGTCGACGATCTCCTTCGGCGTCCCCTTGGGCGCCCAGAGCCCGTACCAGGTCGCGACCTGGTAGCTCGGCACGCCCTGCTCGGCGGCGGTCGGCAGGTCGGGAAAGCCGAGCGCTCTCTTCTGCGAGGCCGTTGCCAGCGCCCGGATCCGGCCGCTCTTGATGTGCGCCGCCGACGAGCCGAGACCGTCGAACATGACGTCGACCTGGCCGGTGATGAGATCCTGCAGGGCCGGGCCGGCGCCGCGGTAGGGAATGTGGGTGATGAAGGTCTTGGTCTGCAGCTTGAACAGCTCGCCGGCGAGATGGTGCGAGGTGCCGTTGCCGGCCGAGGCGTAGTTCAGCTTGCCCGGGTTCTTGCGCACCAGCTCGAGGAACTCCTTGAGGGAGCTGACCTGGACGCGCTGCGGATTGATGACGACGACCTGCGGCACGCTCGAGATCAGGCCGACCGGGACGAAGTCGGCCTCGAGCGAGTAGTCGAGCTTCGGGTACATCGACGGCGCGATGGCGTGGTGCACCGCGCCCACGAAGAAGGTGTAGCCATCGGGCGTGGCGCGCGCCGCCGCGCCCGCGCCGACGGTACCGCCCGCGCCGCCGCGGTTGTCGATGATCACCTGCTTGCCGAGGCTGCGCGTCAGCAGGGTGGTGAGCGGGCGCGCGAACGCATCGGTGCCGCCGCCGGCCGGGAAGGGGACGATGAAGGTGACCGGGCGCGCCGGCCATGCGCCTTGCGCTCGCGCCAGCGGCCAGGCGATCGGCGCGGCGAGGGCGCCGGCCACCGCCTGCAAGGCACGGCGGCGATCGCGGCGAAACGAAGGGCGGGTGAGCGACATGATGAAGGTTCTCCGCAAGACGATTCGGACCATTCTTGCGGCGCGCGTTGTCGCGTCAATCGGGCCGATCGAGGGTGTCGACGACGGGTCGTAAAGAAGCGCAAACCGGAGCGCGCTTCGGAGTAGCCCGACTTCACTGCACAGAGCCGCTCGATAGACTCGTCGCATGAGAAGACACGCAAGCGCCGTTTTGCGGGCGGGCGAGCGTGCACGCGCCGCCCGCGCGTTGCTCATGGCGGCGGCGGGGAGCTTCGCGGCGGTGGCGGCGCTCGCGCAGGCCACTGAGCCTGCGTATCCGTCGGCGGCCCCGCCGTCGCCGCCCGCCGCAACAGCGCCCGCCCGGCCCGCCGTGCCGCCGGCGCGGCCCGAGCAGCTGGCACCGGTAAACATCACCGGCAGCCGCCCCGACGACGTCCAGGAGCGGCGCAACTCGACCGCCGCCAAGATCATCATCGGCCGCGAAGAGATCGACAAGTTCGCCGACTCGACGCTCGGCGACGTGCTGAAGCGTTTGCCCGGCGTGACCGTCCAGGGCCGTCCCGGGCGGGGCGGCGCGATCCGCCTGCGCGGCCTCGGCAACGGCTACACCCAGATCCTGCTCGACGGCGAGCGCGTGCCGCCCGGCTTTTCGCTCGATTCGATCCCGCCCGATCAGATCGAGCGGATCGAGATCCTGCGCGCGCCGACCGCCGAGACCGGCGCGCGCGCGATCGCCGGCACGATCAACATCGTCACCCGCGGCGGCTACACGCGACGAGTCAACGACGTGCGCCTGACCGCGGCGTACGAGAACGGCAAGGTCCAGCCGTCGGCGTCGTGGACGCGCAACCTCACGGCCGGCGACTTCATCGTCAACTATTCGCTGAGCGCGTTCCACGTCGATCGCGACAACAGCAGCACGACGACGACGATCGACCGCCGTCTCGACGACGGCACGGTCACGCTCGAGCAGGTCGACGACGGGCGCCTGCGCGCCAGCGGCGGCGGCGTGCATGCGACGGGGCGCATCCAGTGGCGCTCCGAGGGTGGTGCCGATTCGGTGACGCTGACGCCGATCCTGTTCGCCAACCGCTTCCATTCGCGCCGCGAAGGCACCCTCGACCAGAGCATCGGCTCGACGCCGCCGCCCTACGACAGCGCCGTGACGACGGCCCGCACCGGCACCTTGCTGGCGCGTCTGAACAGCGACTGGACGCATCGATTCGGCCCCGAAACGCGCGTTGAATGGCGCGCCGGTGTCGGCCAGGCGCGCGCGCCCGTGAACAGCTTTCGCACCGAGACGACGGGCGGTGCCGAGTCGCGAACGCTCGAGGAAACGAGCCGCTCGCGCGACACCACGGTCACCTCGAGCGGCAAGCTCGTCGCACAGGTCTTCGGCGAGCACCGCCTGGTCTCGGGGATCGAGCTGGAATCGAATCGGCGCGGCGAGACGCGGACGAGTCTGCAGAACGGGATGCCGATCCTGACCGATTTCGCCGACAACCTCAGCGCCTCGTCATTGCGCCTGGCCGCCTACGCGCAGGACGAATGGAGCGTCAGCGAGCACTGGGCGGCGCATGCGGGGCTGCGCTGGGAGGGCATCCGCACGCGGGGCTCGGTCGAGGAGGGCGAGCCGGAGGTGAGCAACCGCAGCGGCGTCTGGACGCCGCTGCTCCATGCCGTGTGGAAGCCCGACCCGAAGGGGCGCGACCAGGTGCGCATCAGCCTGACGCGCAGCTACCGGTCGCCGTCGCTCTCGAACCTGATCGCGCGGCCGAGCGTCAACACGCGCTATCCGGTGCCTGGGCCGAACACGCCGACGCAGGCCGATCGCGCCGGAAACCCGAACCTGAAGCCCGAGCTGGCGACCGGCATCGACGTCGCCGTCGAGCGCTACCTCGCCGGCAGCGGCCTGCTGAGCGCGAACATCTTCCGCCGCAACATCACGAACTACATGCGCAGCGTGACGACGCTGGAGACTGTCTCGTACGCGAGCGTGCCGCGCTACGTGCTCAGGGCGCAGAACGTCGGCGACGCGGTGACCGAGGGTATCGAGCTGGAAGCGAAGTTCCGCGCCAGCGACGTGATCGAGAACGCGCCGCGCACCGACGTGCGCGCCAACGCGAGCTTCTTCCGCTCGCGCGTGCGCGGCGTCCCGGGCCCGGACAATCGCCTCGACCAGCAGCCCGACTACACCGCCAACCTCGGCGCCGACCATCGTTTCGCGGGCTTGCCGCTGCTTGTCGGGGGCAATCTCAACTGGACCCCGGGGTACGCGACCCGACTCACTGACGTGCAGACGGCGTCGGTCGGCAGGAAGCTCGTCATCGACGCGTACGGCTTGTGGACGTTCAACCCCGCGCTGGCGGTGCGCCTCTCGTTCAGCAACCTGGACCCGCGCGACTACTTTACGGGCAGCAGCGTCGATGGGCCTGACATCACCGGCGTGGCGGTGCGTGAGACCTCGCAGACGCGAGCGCCGACCTTCCTCAACGTGCAGGTGCGGCTCGAGATGAAGTTGTAGGCTGGGCCACCGAGCGCGCCAAGCCGCGAGCGGGTGATCGGTGGCGCTTCGCTGCGGCGGTCACCGCTGCTTGTCAGCGCCCTGCGGAGCTCGGTCTCGGGGCCCGCCGGGTAAACGACAGTCTGCTAATTCCCAGCGCACCGCGACCAAGCGTGTGAGCAAGGCCGTGGCCAAGACCGCCACGAAGGCCTCGAACGCCGCGCGTCGCGTGGCGCGCAAGGCCTTGTCGGTGGCCGCAGCGGCCTGACACCCCGGGCACGGCAGGCGAGTCGGCCGAACCGGCCGCCTGATCGATCCTCGTGCTCTATTGCACTAAGCGGCGTGCGCATTGGGCCTCGGGCGCCGGGAGACCAGGTGCCCAGCGGCAGGCCCGGGTGCGTCCCAGGCCCATATGGGCCTCGGACCTTTCGTTCTCTGGCGACCCCTCGGTCGCCTTTTGAGAGATGACGAGGATGCGTTTGCTCGACCCGAAGAAGGCAGACACCGGTTTGTGGAAGCTGAAATAGACCAGGGCGACGTCACGGCACCCTGAGTACCCCTCATTCACGGGGTTTTTGTAAGTGTGCGTATGAAGGCGTCAGGCTCCCGCCTAAGCTCGGTTGAGTCTGCTGGAGCAGCAGCTTCACGCCTACGGGCGCGTCACCGAAGAACAGCGATTTCCAAGGAGACCCGTATGAACCAGAGGATGGACCTGTGCGTTGTACAAGGACGCCGTAATCCGTGCGGATTCCCCCGATTCAGCCACGTGCTTGCCGCCTGCCTGACGACTCTCGGCACGACCGGGGCAATGGCCGATCCCGTTGTAGTCCCGCTCTACTACACGACGTTCTCGGGTGGCCAGAACGTGTGGCGCGTCCTCGGCACTTACACCGGCAATGGAACTGTCGGCAACGGAACGTTCACGCTCACCGGTGACACCAACATCGCGAGCACCGGTGGCGCCGACGGGATCGTTCTTAATCCCAACAACGGCCAGCTGCTGATCGGCGGTCAGGGCAACTCCATTCACCAGGTCAATCCTGTCACGGGCACCTTCACCTCCTCCAGTCCCGGAGTCAACGCGTTCCATCTCGTGGTTGATCCGAACAAGAACGTCGTCTGGGCGAGCAGCATCCCGGGGGCCCTGTCCTCGACGCCGATCAACCCGTTCGGCGGCGCCGGGACAATTCGCACCCTGAGCGGCCTGGACAACAACATCACCAGCATGGCTTTCGCACCGAGCGGCACCGTGTACTACACGAATGCCGGCTCCTCGGGGTTCGGCAACTTCGGGACCATCGACCTGGGCACGGGCGTGATGACCCGACTGTTGTCGAACATCCCGGCCGCGCACGGCATGGTCTACGACCCGTTCACCAATTCCTTGATCCTCGGTGGCAGCAATCACATCTCGCAGGTCAGTCTGGCCACCAACACGATCATTCACGATCTCGTCGTTACCGGTGACAACTTCGACCAAGGCGCTGTCGACGGGAGCGGCCATCTGTTCTGGGCCGACAACAACAGGCGACTCTTCTTCCTCGACTACAGCACCACGGGTGACGTGAGCAGTGCCACCAATTTCGTCTCGAACAATTTCTTCAAGGGCTCTTTGGACGACATCGCGCCGCTGATCGGTGCCGGAGGCACGATCACGCCTTCGATTCCCGAGCCCCAGACCTATGCGCTGATGCTCGCCGGCCTCGGTGCGCTCTCGCTCGTCAGACGGCGGAAATCCAAGTCTCACTGCGCTTGAGCGTCGTCGGCGCACGAGCGGGGCGCCGGCTGCCGCCGGACACCGCAGCGGCCGATGTCGAATCGGCGCTGCGTTGGCGGCGGATGCAGCCGATCAAGGCCTTCACCACGCCGGTTCGAATTGAGTGCTGCAGCCGACGCGCTGCGGCGCACATACGTCTACTCCTTCGGGTGAACAACCTATTGAGACATCACACCTGGCCCTAGAGTCGTCGCTCTAGGGAAAGCCCTGGAATTGGGATGCTCCCTCTACGCTTCGTCGGCACAGTTGCTGCAACCCTGATCGATTACCCGAATCAGGACTGCACAGGCAACCCACGGAGCAACCATGAGCACGAAGAACCTTTCCACCGTCGCCAACGAAGTCATCTCGGCCTACGGTGTCATCAACATGAACGTCATCAACGCCTACCGCTTCGGCGGCGAGCGCATGATCGGTTTCGTCGACCAGCGCTTTGCCGGCGTGGTGAACCGCGGCACGGCGTTTACCAAGGAACTGCGCACGAACCTGATCGCTTCGCAGCAGCGCGTCAGCGGCTACTACGTCAAGGGCCTGCAAACCGGCAGCGACCGTGCGCACAGTGCCGTCGGCGTGGCCGTCGACCTAGCTTCCAAGGGCGTGAACATCGTGGCGACGACTGCCGAGCGCCTCGACCGCCGCACGAACCTGAATGCGCTCGACAAGCTGAATCGCGCGGTCATGCCGGCGGCGAATGTCGTCGTCCAGGTGGTGGAGCGCATCGAACAAGGCAGCGGCAAGCTAGTGCAGCGCGTGTCGGGCAAGGACATGCCGGCCAACGCCGTCGCCACGCGTTCGCTGAATGCCAGCACGCGCAAGGCCGCGGCCGCGCGCAAGCAGGTCACCAAGACCGTGACCAAGGCCCAGCGCACCGCGACCAAGCGTGTGAGCAAGGCGGTGGCCAAGACTGCCACGAAGACCTCGAACGCCGCGCGTCGCGTGGCCCGCAAGGCCTCGTCGGTGGCCGCATCGGCCTGACGCCCCAGGCACGGCAGGCGAACCGGCCGAACTGGCCGGCTCCCAGAGATCGCGCGCATGAGCGAGCAGCGCCTGTCCGTACTTGACGCCATCGCGCCCCCCCGAACATCCCCCTCGGCCCGGCGCCACTTACGCTGCTGAACCGCGAGGCTGAAATTCTCGAATTCAACCGACGGGTGCTGGCGCAGGCGCGTCGCGACGATGTGCCACTGCTCGTGTTGCCGGAGCACTTCGCGAGCGCCTCGCGCTCGAAGCCATATGGGCCTGGCGCGCACCCGGGCCTGCCGCTCGCAACCGGTCTCCCGGCGTCCGAGGTCGCATGTGCACGCCGCCGTCCCTCGTGCTCCATTTGCACCAGGTCGAAGCGCTCGAAGTTCATCCTCTTGTTCCAGGCCGCCGCGCGGTCGCGTCGCGGTCGTGACGACGAGCCGTGGCGACGATCGGCGGCCAAGCCAGGTTCTGCGCCGCTACTGGCAGGTCGGGCTCGGTGAATGACCGTAAAGCTGCCGATTTCCAGCGGCAGGAACTGGCCGGGAAGAGCCGTCGACGTGCGCGCTCGCTTGCTGTCGCTCGAGACTTGCGCAATTCAGTGACCGCTCTCTGTGACTGCGATCTTTGCAAGTCGACCCATCAGCGACATCCGCTGTCGTGAACTCGTTGGCCCGGAGCGGCCGGTGCGATGTGCACCGAGGCCTCCACTGGAGCTCCGCATCGGCAGGCACACACAGGTAGGCGGCACATTGGGCGATTTGCGGTGACTACGGGCACGACACGCTGGGCGCCCTTTCGTTCAAGCGCCGAGGGTTGTGCCCGCCGTGAGGGGCCGGGCGCATGGCAAAGACAGCGGCGAATTTGGTCTCTCAAGTCATCCCCGCACGTTCCGGTGCCCCAGTGGGTTCTGTCGCTACCGATCCCGCCGCGCTTGCTGGCCGTGTAACCCAAGCTGGTAACGCCCGTGGAGGGGGTGCACCGCGTGATCACGTGCCACCTGCTCGGGCAGGCGGCGGCCCGGGTGAAGACCATGGCAGGGAACCCGGATGCCCCGCCCGCTGCTGGTCTGTCCGGCTCTAGTTGGCGGCGAAGCAATACATGAGGCCATCGCCTCCCGTGGGCCGGATCCGGTCCATGCTGCAGCCCACGGTCGGGTGGCTGGAGTTCCATGAAGTAGCCCAGGGCTGGCCGGCGATTGGGCCGGCTCGGTCATGGTGGCCCACCATCGCCGAGCCTTCGGCCGAGCTCTTGGTCCAGTTGCCGCAGGTCATGTCCGGGAACGGTGTGCCGCCGCCCACTCCGCCGACAAACGCCGTGCCATCGGGGCGCGAGCCGGTGAGGATGTCGTGCTTGTTGGGCTGTTCGGTTCTGCCGTTCACGGGGCGGCCCATCTCGTCCAGCGCCGTTTCTCTGGCGATGTTGTTCTTGTCGGAATGAAGGTCAGCGACGTTGTGGGCCACGACCACGCCCTTGGCATTGCGCCACGGGCCGCTGCCGATCCGGTCGCGCGCATTCACGAACGCGGGGCTGTTCAGCGCCGGCGCCTGCGTGCTCAGGTAGGCGCGCCAGGTGCGGCTGCCG
>JBDSLQ010000212.1:0-2860 GCA_039916285.1 Caldimonas sp. | reverse complement strand
CGAACGGATGGAGCGCAAGCTCGCGACCCTTGCGGCTTTCGTAGTTGGTGAACCAGACGATGCCGCGCTCGTCGAAACCCTTGATCATGACGATGCGCGTCGACGGCCGGCCGCTGGCACCAACGGTGGCCAGCGTCATGGCGTTCGGCTCTGGCAGCTTGGCCGCGATCGCCTGCTCGAGCCATGCCGAGAACTGCCGCATCGGGTCGGCGGCGGAGGCCGACTCGTCGAGCTCGGCTCGCTCGTAGCTCTTGCGCAGCGCGGCGATGTCGGTCATCGGCGAAGTATAGAAAGTCGCGCCGGCGTGCCGTTTGCCGGTCGCGTGGCGATCGTGTCGACGCGGTGTCGGCCCTTAGGGGGAAGGCCTTACGTAGACCTCCCACTACCTCGATCGACCCCTGTCTTCCATCCTTGCGAATGTCTTCACAGCGCACCGTCGTCGTCCTTGCCGCCGGGCGGAGCGAACGCTTCGGCGCTGGGCATCACAAGCTCGCCCAGCCGCTCGGCGCGTCGAGCCTCTTGGCCCAGACACTCGCGCGCGCGATCGCCAGCCACCTGCGCACGGTGGTCGTCACGACCGAGGCCTTCGTCGACGTCGCCCGCAGCAGCGTCGCCGCGCGCGACGTCGTCGTCCTTCCCGACGCCGGCAGCGATGGCGCCGCGTCGCTCGGCATGGGTACGTCGATCGCGGCCGGCGTGAGAGCCTCGCCCGAATCGGCGGGCTGGCTCGTCCTGCCCGGCGACATGCCGCTGGTGCAGCCGGCAACCTTGCTCGCGGTGGCGCGCGCCCTCGATCACCATGCGGTCGCCTACGCCCAGCACGGCGGCCGGCGCGGCCATCCCGTCGGCTTCGCCGCCGAGCTCTACGCCGAACTGACCGAGCTGAGCGGCGACGAGGGCGCGCGCCGCATCATCGCCCGCTATCCGGCCTTCGCGGTCGACCTGGACGATCCCGGCATCCTCGTCGACATCGACACCGAAGACGACCTCGACGCCTTGCGCCGGGGCTACGCGGAGCCGGCGGCCACGGCGTTGATCGCGCCGATCTAGCGTTCGCGACTAGCCGACCGTCAGCGCGTGGCGGCGCGCGAGCGCGACCATGCGCTCGACGTCGCGATCGCGGATGCCGCAGGTGCGCAGCGACCGCGCCGTCTCGACCAGGTAGGCGAGGGTGCTGCCGTAGCGGCCGTTGGCCGTGCGCAGGATCTCGACAAGCTCGCCGTCGGGCAAGGCGCCGGTGTGATTGGGGCTGCGCCTGCTGAGCGTGAATGCGAGGCCGCGCACGGGGCCCTGCGGCGTGCGGCAAGCCAGCCACTTGGGGTCGTAGACCCCGGTCGGCATCTCGCGGCCCCACAGGCGCCGCAGCTCGGCCTCGACTCGCGACTCCTCGACGCGATAGGCGCGGCCCTGGCAGGAGCCCCCGGGAACCAGCGCGAAGACCAGCCCGGGACACTCGGGCGTGCCGCGGTTGACGCGCGAGCGCATCGCCAGCGCGCGGTGCCAGCCGTGCACCTTCGCCGGCCGCTCTTCGGCGGCCTCGAACTCCGGGCGCCAGATCAGGGAGGCGTAGCCGAAGATCCAGACGTCGCCGCGCGCGCCCCAGGCCTCGAGGGTGCGATCGAGGAGGTGCGTCGGATCGCGCGCACCGGGCAAGTGCAGATGGACTGTCATCGCCAACTAGAATCGCTCGCGCCGACACCCGGGAAAGCAATGGAAGATCGCAAACCGCCGCCGCCGCGCAATTCTTCACGGACTCTGGCCATGGTCGCGGTGGCAGTGTTGGTGGTTGTCGCCATTGCAGGAGTCGTGCTCGCGAGCCTCAAGGAGCGGGGCTCCGCCGTCACGCCGGTCGCTGCTGATGCAACGCAGCCGGCGGCCTCGGCGATGACCGCGGCGCCGGCCACGGCAAGCGCGTCCGAAGCGTCTGCCGACGCCGAAGCGGGGCCGAACCAGGTGGCCTTCGCGCCGGGCTCCATCGAAATCTCGTTTCCGGCGACGACCAAGCTGATACGCATCGCGGAGAGCTCGGGCAAGGGCAAGCGCGCGCTGAACATCACCGGCAAGGTCGAAGCGGGGCCCGACAGCGCCAAGCGGATGGAGCTCGCGCGCAGCCGTGCCTTCGCGGTGCGCGGCGTGCTCGAGGCGCACGAGGTGCCGCTCGGGCGGATGCAGATCCAGATCGCCGAGGATCCCTTCGGCACGGTGTCGGCGAAGGAAGCGAACCTGATCGAGGTGACGCTGCGCTGACGACCGGCGCCGCGCGCACCGCCGCGCCGCGACCGAGCCGCTGATCTCGCACTGACGCTCATGAGACAAGCCGTCGTCGATGTCACCGGTCGCATCCGCGAGCGGAGCGCTGCCAGCCGGAGCGCCTACCTGGCGCGGATCGACGCCATGCTGGCGCGACCGCGCGGTCCTGATCGCCTCGGCTGCGCGAACCTGGCGCATGCGACCGCCGCCCTGCCGAGCAGCGACAAGCTGAGCATCATCGCCGCGCGCGCGCCGAACATCGGCGTGGTCTCGGCCTACAACGACATGCTTTCAGCGCATCAGCCGTACGAGCGCTTTCCCGCCGTCATTCGCGCGGCCGCGCACGCCCTCGGCGCGACGGCGCAGGTCGCCGGCGGCGTGCCGGCGATGTGCGACGGCGTCACCCAGGGCCGCCCGGGCATGGAGATGAGCCTGTTCTCGCGCGACACGATCGCGATGGGAACGGCGATCGCGCTCTCGCATGACGTCTTCGACGCCGCGCTCCTGCTCGGCATCTGCGACAAGATCGTCCCGGGCCTGCTCATCGGCGCGCTCCACTTCGGCCACCTGCCGTGCGTGTTCGTGCCCGGCGGGCCGATGGGCAGTGGCC
>JBDSLQ010000211.1:0-2900 GCA_039916285.1 Caldimonas sp. | reverse complement strand
TCCTGGCGGCGACGCTCGTCGATGCGAAGCAGCTTTCTCCGGCCGACGTCTGGAAGAAGGTGCGCGCGAGCATCGAGGCGAACAAGCCGCGTGCGGCGCGTCAGGCCGCCGGGCTGATCTCCGACAGTGCTGCCGCGGCGATGGCCGAGATCGTCGACAGCCCGGCGCGCTATCTCGCCAGGAAGGCGGGCACCGCGACGCGCGCCGACGCCGAGCTGGCCACGCTGGCCATCGCCCGGCTCGCCGCGACCGACAACGACTCGGCGGCTTCGCTGCTCGCCGATCGCTGGGAGCGTGCGCTGCCGCCCGAGCTCGCCTCGTACGCATGGGCAAGCGTCGCCCGCCAGAGCGCGATCAAGCTGCAACCCGAAGCGCCCAACCAGTTCCTGCGCGCGTCCCGCCTGCCTGCCAAGACCGGGCGCGAGATCGACCTCTCCGACGACACCCTGGCCTGGAAGGTCCGCGCCGCCCTGCGCGCCGACAACGGTCGCGCCCGCTGGCAGCAGGTGGTGCAGGCGATCAACGCGATGTCGCCGGCCGAGCAGAAGGACGCCGCCTGGATCTACTGGAAGGCGCGCGGCCTGCAGGTGCTGGCGCGCGATTCGCAGGATGGCGAATCGCTCCTCGCCACCGGCCGCGAGCTGCTGGGGAGCATCACCGGGCAGATGAGTTTCTACGGCGCGCTCGCCGCCGCGGACCTCGGCCAGGCGCAGGCCCTGCCGGCCAGGCCGGCGCCGCTCACCGCCGCCGAGCGCGAGGCCGCCGCCGCCAACCCGGGGTTCGCGCGGGCGCTGACCCTGGTTTCGATCGGCCTGCGCAGCGAAGGCGTGCGCGAGTGGAACTACTCGATCCGCGGCCTCGGCGATCGCGAGCTGCTCGCCGCCGCCCAGCTGGCGTGCGACCGCGAGGTCTGGGACCGCTGCATCAACACCAGCGACAAGACGCGCGCTGAGGTCGATGTCGACCAGCGCTTCCCGACGCCGCTGAGGAAGGACGTCTCGGCGCGGGCGCGCGAGATCGGCCTCGACCCGGCGTTCGTGTACGGCCTGATCCGCCAGGAGTCGCGCTTCATCCTCGACGCGCGTTCGAGCGTCGGCGCTTCCGGCCTGATGCAGCTGATGCCGGCGACGGCGAAGTGGACGGCCAAGAAGATCGGCCTGCCGTACACGCCGGCGCTGATCGCGGACCGCGACACCAACCTGCGCCTCGGCAACGCCTACCTGAAGCTCGTCCTCGACGACGTCGGCGGCTCGCAACCGATGGCCGCCGCCGCGTACAACGCCGGCCCGGGCCGGCCGCGCAGGTGGCGCGAAGGCCCGGTCCTCGACGCCGCGGTCTGGGTCGAGAACATTCCCTTCGCCGAGACGCGCGACTACGTCAAGAAGGTGCTGTCCAACACCACGTATTACGCCGCCCTCCTCGGCGGCCGGGGCACGACGATCCGCTCTCGCCTCGGCAAGACGATCGGCCCGCCCGACCCCAACGCGCCGCCGCCCGAAAAAGACCTGCCCTGAGGCGAGCTGCGGCCGCTCGGCGAAAATCCGACGCTCGCGCATTCGCGCTCCCTGTCCCTTGCCCCACGTGTTCAAACTTCTCGTCCTCGGCGCAACCGGCTTTGTCGGCAGCAGCGTCTGCGAAAAGCTGGTCGAGCGGACGGGCGGCGCCGATGCGCGAATCCGCGTCGCGACGCGACACCGCACGCGGGCGCGCCATCTCCAGCTCCTGCCGACAGTGGAGCTCGAGGCCAGCGACATCCACGACGACGCCGCGCTGGCGCGGCTGCTGCGCGACACCGACGCGGTGATCAATCTCGTCGCCGTCCTGCACGGCAGCGAGGCCGAGTTCGAGCGCGTCCACGTTCGATTGCCGCAACGCCTCGGCGAGGCGTGCCGCCAGGCCGGCGTGCGGCGCGTCATCCACGTCAGCGCTCTCGGCGCCGAGCTCGGCGCGCCGAGCCGTTACCTGCGCTCGAAGGCGCGCGGCGAAGCCGCGCTGCGCGACGCCGGCCTCGACCTCACGGTCCTGCGCCCGTCGGTGATATTCGGCGAGCGCGATCGCTTCATGAACCTGTTCGCCTCGCTGCAGTCGGTCTTCCCGGTCATGCCGCTGGCCGGCGCGGCGGCGCGATTCCAGCCGGTGTGGGTCGACGACGTCGCCGCCGCGGTTGCCCGCTGCCTCGACGACCCGGCGACGGTCGGCCTGACGATCGAATGCGCCGGCCCGCGCGAGTACACGCTGCGCGAGCTGGTCGGGCTGGCCGGCCGCTGGTCGGGCTCGCGCCGGCCGGTGCTGGCGCTGCCCGCCCTGCTCGGCCGCCTGCAGGCGCTGGCCATGGAGCTGCTGCCCGGGCGGACGCTGATGTCGCGCGACAACATCGATTCGATGAAGGTCGCGAACGTTGCCAGCGGCAAGCTGCCCGGCCTCGACGTCCTCGGCATCGAGACGACGCCGCTGGAAAGCATCGCGCCCCGCTATCTCGGCCACGTCTTCGGCGAGGCGCGGCTCGAGGCCTGGCGCGCGCGCGCGCGCCGAGGCTGACGCCGGTTCCTTCCTTGTCGGCCGCGTGGTCGCGGCCCCGCGATGCGCCGGCGGCATCGCAGCCTTGCGCATCGGTCATCGCCCGCGCCTCGATTCCACCTAGCATTCGCGGCCCGCAGACGAAGGAACCAGCGCATGCAGCTTTATATCGGCAACAAGAACTACTCGTCGTGGTCGCTGCGTGCGTGGCTGGTCATGACCCACTTCGGCATCGAGTTCGAGGAGCGTCCGCTTCGCCTCGACTGGGCCGAGGGGTCGCCGTTCAAGTCGACCCTGCTCGCGCTGGCGCCGACCGGCCGCGTGCCGCTGCTGGTCGACGACGACGGCTTCGCCGTCTGGGATTCGCTCGCGATCGTCGAATA
>JBDSLQ010000210.1:0-10628 GCA_039916285.1 Caldimonas sp. | reverse complement strand
CGTCTTTCAGGAACGCGCCGCGCATGACGCTGTTGGTCATCATCGCCTGGTCGTCCTTGACGCCGCGCCAGTGCATGCAGAAGTGATCGGCTTCCATGACGATCGCCAGGCCATCGGGCTTGACGCGGTCCTGCAGCTCGTTGGCGAGCATCGTCACTGCCTCCTCCTGGATCTGCGGCCGGCTCATGACCCAGTCGCAGATGCGGACGTACTTCGACAGGCCGATCAGGTTCGAGTGCTCGTTGGGCAGGAGCCCGATCCAGACCTTGCCGAGAATCGGGCAAAGGTGATGCGAGCACGCGCTTCGCACCTTGACCGGGCCGACAATCATCAGCTCGTTGAGGCGCGAGACGTTCGGGAACTCGGTCACCACAGGCGCCTCGGTGTAGCGCCCCTTGAAGACCTCGGTCAGGAACATCTTGGCGACCCGCTTGGCGGTGTCGTTGGTGTTGTGGTCGCTCTCGGTGTCGATCACGAGCGCGCGCAGCACGCCCTGCATCTGCTCCTCAACCTCGGCGCGCAACTCGTCGAGCTCGCCGTCCTCGATGAACTCGGCGATGTTGTCGTTGGCGTGGTAGCGGCACTCGGCGCCGACCAGGCGATAGCGGATCCGGTCCGATGCCGGCAGGCGGGCGAGATCGGTCTCGCTGCGGAAGATCGGGGTGGGCTTCTCGCCGGCCATGAGGGGCTCGCGAATGCTGGGGTCGGGAGCGTACCGCACTCGGCCGCGCCCGTCGTGCGTCATAGACTCGGGCGGTGACCGGACCCGCATCGACTGCCGCGCTGCCGCTGGCGCGCCTGCTCGGTCATGCGGCCGATGCCGTCGGCGCGGTCCGCGCCGGCCAGTCGCTCAACGACGCGCTCGCCCGTTGCCCGGTGCCGGCGCGCCCGGGAACCCAGGCGCTCGCCTTCCATGCCCTGCGCTGGCTCGGCGCCGCCGAAGTCGTGCGGCGCCGCCTCGCGCCGAAGGCGCCGCCGCCCGAGGTCGAATCGCTCCTGCTCGTCGCCCTGGCGCTGCTCTGGCCGGCGGGCGATCCGCCGTACGCCGAGCACACGCTGGTCGATCAGGCGGTCGCCGCCACGACCCGGCGCGCGCCGCGCAGCGCCGGCTTCGTCAATGCCGTCCTGCGCCGTTTCGGGCGAGAGCGCGAGGCGATCGTCGCCGCCGCGCTCGCCGACCCGCTGGCGCGCTACAACCATCCCGCCTGGTGGCTCGACCGGCTGCGCGCCGACTGGCCCGATCGCTGGTCGAAGGTCGCCGAGGCGGACAACGTCCACCCGCCGATGACCTTGCGCGTCAACGTGCGGCGCACGTCGGTCGCGGCGTACCTGGAGTCGCTCGCGGCGCACGGAGTCGAGGCGCTCGCCGTCGGAGCCGCGGCGATCTCGCTGCTGCGGCCGGTGCCGGTCACCCAGCTTCCCGGTTTTGCCGACGGCCTCGTCTCGGTCCAGGATGCGAACGCCCAGCGGGCGGCGCCGCTGCTCCTCGCCGCCCCGCTCGCGCCCGGCGCGCGCGTCCTCGACGCCTGCGCCGCGCCCGGCGGCAAGACGGCGCACCTGCTGGAGCTGGCCGACCTCGACCTGCTCGCCATCGACCGCGACGCCGGCCGGCTGGCGCGCGTCGACTCGACGCTGGCCCGCCTCGGCCTGCGCGCCGAGACCCGGGTTGGCGACGCCACCGCCCCGGCGCGCTGGTGGGACGGGCAGCCATTCGCAGCGATCCTGCTCGACGCGCCGTGCTCTGCCTCCGGGATCGTGCGCCGCCATCCCGACGTCCGCTGGCTGCGCCGCGCCAGCGACCTGCCGGTGCTGGCAGCGACGCAGGCGCGCCTGCTCGATGCCCTGTGGCCGCTGCTCGCGCCCGGCGGTCGCCTGCTCTACGTCACATGTTCGGTGTTCCGGCAGGAAGGTTCGGCGCAGATCGACGCTTTTTTGCAACGAGCGGAGGATGCCGCCCTCGCCGCCAGCCCGCCTTCTCCGGGGCAGCTCCTGCCGCTGCCCGACAATGACGACACGCCGCCGCTGCCCGGTTTTCCGGGCGCGGCGGACGGTTTTTTCCTCGCCCTCATCGAGAAGCTCCCGTCCAAGACCGCCCGCCGATGACCCCGTTGCCGCCGCACGGCTCCCTGCGCCGCCGCAGCGTGCTTCGCGCGCTCGGCGTCGCGGCGTCACGCGCCTGCCTCCCGGCGCTCTGGGTCGCCGCCACCGCTGCGGCCGACCCGGCGCACGCCTCCGACGCCGAGCTCACTGTCTTCGAGGTGCTGCGCGACGAGGACGGCGTGTTCCTGAACTACGCCGTCAACTTCGAACTCGGCAAAGGGCCAGAGGACGCCCTGGCGAAGTCGGTGCCGCTCTTCTTCGTCGCCGAGGCCGAGGTCTTCCGCGACCGCTGGTACTGGCGCGACCGGCGCGTCGCCCACCCGACCCGGGTGTGGAAGATCGTCTACCAGCCGCTCACCTCGACCTACCGGGTTACGACGGTCGGCGGCCTGAGCCAGAACTATCCGAGCCGCGAGGAGGCGATCGCCGCGATCAGCCGCAGCGCGCGCTGGAAGGTCGCCGAGGCCGCCCAGCTCGACGACGGCCGCCATTACGTCGAGTTCAACTATCGCCTCGACATCAACCTGCTGCCGCGGCCGATGCAGATCGGCATCGCCGGCAGCCCCGACTGGCAGCTGTCGGTCAAGCGCACGCAGCGCATCCAGTGAAGAACGACGACTCGCGCTTCGGGCCGGCGAGCCCCGAGCTTGCGCCGCTTCCCCGGCGCAGCCGCTGGGCCTGGATCGTCTCGACCCTGGCCGCCCTCGGCGCCGGCCTGGTGCTGGCGTTCCTGCTCGGCATCGCGACCAGCAACCCGGCCCTCTACGAGCGCCACTACGTCTGGCTGTTCTGGGTCAACGTCGCCCTCGCCAGCACGCTGGTCACGGTCATCGTCGTCGCCGGCGTCCGCCTGCTCTGGCGCGTCTCGCGCGGTCGCTTCGGCAGCCGCCTTCTGCTCAAGCTGGCGGCGATCTTCGCCCTGGTCGGCATCCTGCCCGGTGTCCTGATCTACGCGGTGAGCTACCAGTTCGTCTCGCGCTCGATCGAGAGCTGGTTCGACGTCAAGGTCGAGGGCGCGCTCGACGCCGGCCTCAACCTCGGCCGCGGCACGATCGACGCCATCGTCACCGACCTCGCGACCAAGACGCGCCTGGCCGCAGAGCGACTCGGCGAGAGCGCGTCGTCGGCCGAGCCGCTCTCGCTCGAGCGGCTGCGCGAGCAGCTTTCGGCCAAGGAGATCTCGGTCGTCGGCAACTCCGGCCAGACGCTGCTCTCGACGGGCAGCTCGACCTCGGGGCTGATGCCAGAACGCATCCCGCCGCAGACGCTGCGCCAGGCGCGCACCCAGCGCGTCGTCAGCCAGGCCGAGGGCCTCGACGAGGAAGCGTCGGCGGCGGGCGGCGCGACGGCGCGGGTGCGCGCGGTCGCCGTCATCCCGAGCAGCAACTTCGCGCTCGGCGAGCAGGAGCGCTTCCTGGTCGTGACGCAGTCGATCGCGCCCGGCCTGGCCGCCAACGCGCTCGCCGTCACCAACGCCTACCGCGAGTACCAGCAGCGCGCGCTAGCCCGATCGGGCCTGCGCAAGATGTACATCGGCACGCTGACGCTGGCGCTCGTGCTGGCCGTCTTCGGCGCGCTGCTGCTGGCGATCGCGCTCAGCAACCAGCTCGCGCAGCCGCTGCTCCTGCTCGCCGAAGGCGTCGCCCAGGTCGCGCGCGGCGACTTCAGCTCGCGCGCGGTGTTCAAGTCGCGTGACGAGCTCGGCGGCCTGACCCGGTCGTTCGCCGAGATGACCGAGCAGCTCTCGGACGCGCGCGAGCTCGTCCACAAGAGCGTCGCCCAGGTCGAGGGCGCACGTGCCAACCTGCAGACGATCCTCGACAACCTCACCGCCGGCGTGATCGTGTTTGATCGCAAGGGCAACATCGACACCGTCAATCCGGGTGCGACGCGGATCCTCAAGCTGCCGCTGTCGGCGTACCGCGGCCGCCGCCTCGACGAGGTCGTGGGCCTCGGCGGCTTCGCGCAGGCGGTGTGGCAGCGCTTCGAGCTGCACGCCGAAAGCCCCGAGGCCGGCGAGCGCGACCATTGGCAGGACTCGTTCGAGCTGCAGTTCGCCACCGGCCCGGATGGCCGCGAGCGCGACTCGATCACCCTGCTCGTGCGCGGCGCGGCGATGCCGCAGGGTGCGCGCCTGATGGTATTCGACGACATCACCGAGCTCGTCTCGGCACAGCGCGTCGAGGCCTGGAGCGAGGTCGCGCGCCGGCTCGCGCACGAGATCAAGAATCCGCTGACGCCGATCCAGCTTTCGGCCGAGCGCCTGCAGTTGAAGCTCGGCGGCAAGCTCGAGAGCGCCGACCAGGGCATGCTCGAACGCTCGGTGACGACGATCGTCAACCAGGTCCAGGCGATGAAGGCGCTCGTCAACGAGTTCCGCGACTACGCGCGCCTGCCGGCGTCGAGCTTCGACTCGCTCGACGTCAACGCCCTCGTCGTCGAGGTGCTCGGCCTCTACGGCGCGGCGCAGGAATCGGGGCGGCTCTCGGCCGAGCTCGCCGAAGCGCCGCCGGCCATCGTCGGCGACGCCACGCAGCTGCGCCAGGTGATCCACAACCTGGTCCAGAACGCGCTCGACGCCGTCGCCGACCAGGCCGACGGCCGGGTGCGCATCGTCACCGAGGCGGCCCGGAACGAGGCCGGAGAAGTGCGAGCGGTGCGCCTGATCGTCCTCGACAACGGCCCGGGGTTTTCGGAGAAGGTCTTGAAGCGCGCGTTCGAGCCCTACGTCACGACCAAGAAGAAGGGAACGGGCCTCGGCCTCGCAGTGGTCAAGAAGATCGCCGACGAGCACGGCGCGCGCGTCCGCGTCGCCAATCTCGGCGCCCCGCCCGATGCCGCCGGCAACGCGGTGGCGGGCAGCGCGCGAGGCGCGCAAGTTTCGCTATCATTTTCGAAACTCGCGACGACGGTCCGCGTCGCCGCGAACGAGCCCGTCGTCACGTCGCGGGTGCACTGAGAGTTCATGGCCACCATTCTTGTCGTCGACGACGAACTGGGGATTCGGGCGCTGCTGTCGGAGATCCTCGCCGACGAAGGCCACACGATCGAGTTGGCGGAGGATGCAGCGCAGGCGCGCGCCTGCCGCGAGCGCATCCGGCCCGACCTCGTCCTCCTCGACATCTGGATGCCCGACGTCGACGGCATCACGCTGCTCAAGGAGTGGGGCTCGACCGCACAGCTGACGATGCCGGTGATCATGATGAGCGGGCACGGCACCATCGACACCGCGGTCGAGGCGACGAAGTTCGGCGCGATCGCCTTCCTCGAGAAGCCGATCACCTTGCAGAAGCTGCTCCGCGCCGTCGAGCAAGGCCTGGCCAAGCCTGCGGCACGCGCGCCTTCAGCGCTCAACGCGGCGCCTGGCGACAGCAGCCTGACGATCGAGGCTGCGATGACCGGCGGCGCCCTGCAGCCGCTGCCGCCGGTGCTGCTCGGCCCCCAGCCCGAGCAGAGCTTCGACCTCGACCGTCCGCTGCGCGAGGCGCGCGACGCGTTCGAGAAGAGCTACTTCGAATTCCACCTCGCGCAGGAAAACGGCAGCATGACGCGGGTGGCCGAGAAGACAGGCCTCGAGCGCACGCACCTCTATCGCAAGCTCAAGCAGCTCGGCGTCGACCTGTCGCGGAACAAGCGCAGCGTCGCCTGAGAGCGCGTCGGTCTGCCGTCCCGCGAGTGCCGGTCCTCTTGCGGCGCCGAGGTCCCTTACTCGATGACGGTGTTGGCCTGCAGCAAGAGCGACTGCGGCAGAGCGATGCCGAGCGAACGCGCCGTCGTCCGGTTGAGAACGAATTCCGGTCGAGTCGGTAGCTCAAACGGGATCTGTCCGGCCTTTTCTCCGCGGAAGACCTTGTCTATCTGCGCGGCAGTGCGCTGGTTCTGGTTCTCGAAATCCAGTCGATAGCTCGCCAGACCGCCTGCATCGACGTAGAACCGATATTCGAACATTGTCGGCACCCCGAGAGCCAGGGCGGCATCGGCGACAGCCTTCGAATCGAAACGGGGGCCCAGTCCGAAGATCAGAGCCCCCGCCTCGCCGGCCCTGCGATCGGTCCGCAGCGCCCGCTGCAGGTCGGCGAGATCGGCCACCAGCACGGTTCGCGAGGCCAGTCCGATCGAGCGGGCGGTCGCCTCGACCGGCCGCATGAGATCCAGGGCGAACGGCGCACGATCAGCGTGCAGAACGATGACCAGGAACGCCAGCTTCGGCACCATCACCCGAAGCAGCTCCACACGCTTCTGGCTGGCTTCGACGATCGCGTAGGAGAGCCCCGTGACATTGCTGCCCGGCCGGGCAAACGTCTTCGCAAATCCGGCACCGATCGGGTCGCCCAGCCCCGTGAGGATCGGGATCGTCCTCGTCGCCTGCTGCAGGGCGAACGTGGCCGGCGTGCCGCGGGTGAGGATCGCATCCGGGGCCGACGCGACGATGTCGGTGGCGAGCGAGCGAAGGCGCGCGGAGTCGCCGTTGGCGTAACGCCATTGCACGGTCAGATTCCTGTCTTCGACCCAGCCGAGCGCGCTGAGCTCCGTGCGCAACTCCGGCGGCAGGAAGGCCCAGCTTTCCGGACGATCGAAGAGCAGGACGGCAAGCCGGCGTTTGCCGACGGGGGGCGCGGCCGCCCGGGCCGACGAGGCGGCGAGCGCGGCGACGCCGAGTGCCCTCGTCAACACTGAGCGACGGTCCATGCGGCAAGAGTCTAGGCTCGCGGCCGCGACGTCCGCAGTCGAGCGGCCGCGAGGGACGTCGGTCGACATGCCGCGTGCAAGTCGCCCGGCTCAGGCGGCGGCCGCGACCAGCGTACGCGTGTACTCGTGCACCGGCGCGTCGAGCACCTGGGCGACGGTCCCGGACTCGAGGATGTCGCCGTCCTTCATGACCACGACGTCGTGCGCCATGGCGCGGATCACTTCCACATCGTGCGTGATGAGCAGGTAGCTGAGGCCCTTCTCGCGCTGCAGCCGCTGCAGCAGCGTCAGCACCTGCTTCTGGATGGTCACGTCCAGCGCGCTGGTCGGCTCGTCCAGGATCAGCAGCTCGGGCCGCACGATCAGGGCGCGCGCGATCGCCAGGCGCTGGCGCTGGCCGCCCGAGAACTCGTGCGGATAGCGCTGCAGCAGGCCCGCAAACTGGATCTCGGCGAGGCCGACGTCGGCGAGGGCGGTCACGACGCGCTCGCGCCGGCCCGCGAGCGTCAGCGCCGGCTCGTGCACGAGCAGACCCTCGCCGACGATTTCCTCCACGGTCATGCGCGGCGAAAGCGACGAGAACGGGTCCTGGAACACCGCCTGGACGATGCGCCGGATCGCCTTGTTGCCTGCGGCATCGGGGCCCCAGCGGCTGCCGACGACGTCGAGCTCGCCCTGGTGCGGCATCAGCCCGAGCGCGGCCAGCGCCAGCGTCGACTTGCCCGAGCCGGACTCGCCGACCACGCCGAGCGTGCGGCCCGGTGCGATCGAGAAGCCGGCGTTCTTCACGGCGACGAATTCACCTTTGCGGAACCACCCCTTGATGCCGGGAAGCCGGATCGGATAGCTCACCTGCATGTGCCGCGCCTGCATGACCGGGGCGAGGTCGCCGGAAAGGCTCTCGGTCACCTCCCGGCCGGGCCGGCTGTCGATCAACTTGCGGGTGTACGCGTGCTGCGGATTGGAGAAGACTGCCTCGACCTTGCCGTGCTCGACCAGCACGCCGTTTTCCATCACCGCGACGCGATCGGCGAACTTGCGCACCAGGTTCAGATCGTGCGTGATCAGCAGCATCGACATGCTGTGGCGCTGCTGCAGCTCGGCCAGGAGCTCGAGGATCTGGACGCGCAGGGTCACGTCCAGCGCCGTCGTCGGCTCGTCGGCGAGCAGCAGCCGGGGCCGGCCCGCGAGCGCCATCGCGATCATGGCCCGCTGCCGCTGGCCGCCGGAAAGCTGGTGCGGATAGGAATGGGCGCGCCGCTCCGGCTCGGGCAGGCCGGTCGAGCGCAAGGCCAGGATGGCACCGGCCCAGGACTCGGCCGCCGTGAGCCCATCCTTGAGCTGCAGCACTTCGGCGATCTGGTCCCCGACCGTGAACAGCGGATTGAGCGCCGTCATCGGCTCCTGGAAGATCATCGCGATCTCGCGCCCGCGGATGGCGCGGAGCTCGCGCTCGGTCAGGGTCAGGAGGTCGCGCGGGCCCTGCTCCCGGAGGCCGGCGAACATCGCGCTGCCGCTGACCTGAGCGTTCTGCACCAGGCCCAGCAGGCTCAGTGCCGTCACGGTCTTGCCGGAGCCCGACTCCCCCACCAATGCGAGGCGCTCGCCCTCCTCGACGGCGAAGTCGATGCCCTGGACGACCTCCTTGCCCGCGAAAGACACTCGCAGGCCCTTGACCTCGAGGAGCCGGCTCATGCGGCAACCTTCGCGCTTCGCGCTTCGGTGTTTGCCTTCGCGACGGCCGTGCGGCTCACGCGTCGGCCTTGCGCGGATCGAGCGCGTCGCGCAGCGCATCGCCCATCAGGGTCAGCAGCAGCAAGGTGATCACCAGGACCGCGAAGGTCGCGATCGAGATCCACCAGGCATCGATGTTCTGCTTGCCTTGCTGCAGCAGCTCGCCGAGCGACGGCGTGCCCGGCGGCACGCCCAGGCCCAGGAAGTCGAGCGAGGTCAACGCCAGGATGGACGCGCTCATGCGAAATGGCAGGAACGTCACCACCGGCGTCATGCTGTTGGGCAGGATGTGGCGCCACATGATGCGGCGGTTGCCCACGCCGAGGGAGCGCGCCGCGCGCACGTAGTCCATCTGCCGGTTGCGCAGGAACTCGGCACGCACGTAGTTCGACAGGCCTGTCCAGCCGAACAGGCTGAGCAGGATCAGCAGAAGGGCCACGCTGGGCGCGAAGATCGCGCTGAAGATGATCAGCAGGTACAGCTCGGGCATCGACTCCCAGATCTCGATGAAGCGCTGGAAGCCGAGGTCGGTCTTGCCGCCGAAATAGCCCTGGATCGCGCCCGTGATGACGCCGATCACGACGCCGATCGCCATCAGCGCCAGCCCGAACAGCACGCTCAGGCGAAAGCCGTAGAGCAGCTGCGCCAGCAGGTCGCGGCCGCGCTCGTCGGTGCCCACCCAGTTGTCGGTGGAGGGGGGGCTCGGGAACGGGTACTTGGAGTAGTAGGCGATGGTCTTGGGGCCGTACGGGTTGAGCGTGTAGATCGCCCAGTTGCCGCCCTCCGACAGCTTGGCGCGCACGAAGGGGTCGAGATAGTCGGTCGCGGCGACGAGGTTGCCGCCGAAGGTGGTCTCGGGATAGTCCTTCACCATCGGGAAGTAGAGCTGGCCTTCGTAGCGCACGACCAGCGGCCTGTCGTTGGAGATGACTTCGGCGAGCAGGCTGATCACCACCAGCGTCACGAAGACGACCAGGCTCGTGAAGCCCAGCCGGTTGCGCCGAAAGCGCCGCCACGCGCGCGCGCGGGGGCTGTTGTTCACCGGTCGCGCGTCGGCCGGGGCCGGCGCCCGGCCCCTTTCAAGGGACCGGTCAATCGAACTTGACACGAGGGTCGGCCCAGACATAGCTCAGATCGCTGATGAGCTTGGTGACCAGCGCGATCAGCGTGAACACGAACAGCGACCCGAGCACGACCGGGTAGTCGCGCCGGATGATGCTTTCGTAGCTCAAGAGGCCCAGGCCATCGAGAGAGAACAGCGTCTCGATCAGCAGCGCGCCCGTGAAGAACGCGCCGATGAAGGCCGCCGGGAAGCCGGTCAGGATCGGCAGCAGCGCATTGCGGAAGATGTGCTTCCAGAGCACGCGGCGCTCGGTCAGGCCCTTGGCGCGGGCGGTCAGCACGTATTGCTTGCGGATCTCCTCGAGGAACGAGTTCTTGGTCAGCATGGTCGTGACCGCAAAGCTTCCCAGCACCATCGCGGTGACGGGCAGCGTGATGTGCCAGAGGTAATCGGCAATGCGCGCACCCCAGCCGAGCTCGTCCCAGTTGACCGAGGTCAGCCCGCGCAGCGGAAACCACTGCAGCTGCCCGCCGAAGATCACGAGCAGAGCCACGCCGAGCACGAACCCCGGGATCGCGTAGCCGACCAGCACCAGGAGGGTCGAGATGAAGTCGAACCGCGATCCGGCCCGCACGGCCTTGGCGACGCCGAGCGGCACCGCGATCAGGTAGCTGATGAAGAAAGTCCACAGGCCGAGGGTGAGGGAGACCGGCAGCTTCTCCCAGATCAGCTGGGCGACGGGTTTGTTCTGGAAAAAGCTGCTGCCGAGGTCGAACCGCGCGTACTGACCGAGCATCTGCCAGAAGCGCTCGGGCGCCGGCTTGTCGAAGCCATAGAGCGCCTTGATCTGCGCGATCTTCTTCGGATCCACGCCCTGCCCGCCGCGGTACGCCGAGGTCTCGCCGCCGCCGCCTTGCGCGCGCCGGGCCTCGGCGAGGTACTGCTCCACCGGCCCGCCCGGCACGAACTGCGTCACGACGAAAGTGAGGAGCAGGACGCCGAACAGCGTCGGCAGCATGAGCAGGATGCGTTTGAGAACGTA
>JBDSLQ010000209.1:0-2537 GCA_039916285.1 Caldimonas sp. | reverse complement strand
CGGTCTCGTTGCGGAAGAAGAGCAGCATCATCGCGTAGGTCATCGCCTGCGTGATGATCGAGAAGTAGACGCCCTTGATGCGCGAGCGGAAGGCGAAGAAGCCGAACACGAAGGCGAGCAGGCCGGGCGCGAGGACGACGAGCAGCATCTGGGCGACGAAGGAGTCCGAGAGTGCCCAGTGCCAGGGGAATTCCTTCCAGTTCAGGAACACCATGAAGTCGGGCATCGGCAGGCGGTACTGGCCGTCGCTGCCGATCTGGCGCATCAGGTACATGCCCATCGCGTAGCCGCCGAGGGCGAAGAAGACGCCGTGGCCGAGCGAGAGGATGCCGGTGTAGCCCCAGATCAGGTCCATCGCCAGGGCGCAGATGGCGTAGCACATGATCTTGGCGACCAGCTGGACGGCGTACTCGCTCAGGTGAAAGACGCTGTCGGCGGGGACGAGCAGGTTGGCGACCGGCACGACGACCGCGACCACGGCGAGCGCGATCGTCACCCCCGCCCAGCCGCGGATGCCGAGCAACAGGCCTCGGCGCGGCACGAGCGCAGCGACGGCCGCCGACGACGAGGACGGCAGGACCGCGCTCATTTGAAAGCCCCCGCGCTTCGCGCTCCGGCATTCGCCGCGGGAGCGGCCCGTCGGCTCATGCCTCGGCACTCCGGCCCTTCATCGCGAAGAGGCCCGAGGGCTTTCTCTGGATGAAGATGACGATGAAGACGAGCACGGCGATCTTGGCGAGCACGGCGCCGGCGACACCCTCGAGCAGCTTGTTCAGGACGCCGAGCCCGAGCCCCGCGACCACCGTGCCGGCGAGCTGGCCGACGCCGCCGAGGACGACGACCAGGAACGAGTCGACGATGTAGCTCTGGCCGAGGTCGGGCCCGACGTTGCCGATCTGCGAGAGGGCGACGCCGCCGAGGCCGGCGATGCCGGCGCCGAACGAGAACGCCAGCATGTCGATCTTCGCCGTGTCGACGCCGACGCACGACGCCATGCGCCGGTTCTGCGTGACGCCGCGGATGAACAGGCCGAAGCGGGTCTTCGCGATCAGCAGCGCCACGCCGCCGAGGACGATGAAGGCGAAGGCGATGATCGCGATCCGGTTGTACGGCAGCACGAGGTTGCTCATGACCTCCACGCCGCCGGAGAGGAAGCCCGGGTTCTCGACCGGAACGTTCTGCGCGCCGAAGGTCGAGCGGACCGCCTGCTGCAGGACGAGGCTGATGCCCCAGGTCGCGAGCAGCGTCTCGAGCGGCCGGCCGTAGAGGAAGCGGATCACGCCGCGCTCGAGAACGGCGCCGACCAGCGCCGAGACCAGGAACGCCGCCGGGATCGCGGCGAGCACGTAGGCGTCGAAGGCGCCGGGCCAATAGGCGCGGAACAGGTTCTGGACGACGTAGGTGGTGTAGGCGCCGATCATCATCAGCTCGCCGTGCGCCATGTTGATGACGCCCATCAGGCCGTAGGTGATCGCCAGGCCGAGGGCGACCAGGAGCAGGACCGAGCCGAGGCTGACGCCGGTGAAGACGACCGCCAGGCGCTCGCCCCACGCCAGGCGCGAGCGCACCGAAGCGAGCGACTGCTGCAACGCGGCGCGCACCTCGGCGTCGCTCTCGCCGCCGGCCGCGAGGCGCTCCTGCAACAGGCTGGCGACTGCGCTCTGGTTGCTCGCCGCCAGCTCTAGGGCGGCGGCGAGGCGCTTGCCGCGGTCGGACGACGAGACCAGGATCGTCGAGCGCATACGCTCGAGCTGGCCCTTCAGCCCCGGATCGGTCTCGGCCGCGTAGGCCTTGTCGATCAGCGGCAACTGCGATTCGTCGAGCGATGCCTTGGCGAGCTCGTCGACGGCACCCCGGCGCACGGCGACGTCGGGCGAGAGGACGCGCAGGCCGGCGAGCGCGGCCTCCAGCGCGCCGCGCGTGCGGTTGTTGTTGGTGACGTCCTCGGCGCCTTCGGGGAGCGCCGCTGCGGCGCCGCTCGCGGCGTCGCTCGCCTTGCCGTCACGGACGATGAAGACCTTGTCGCCGGCGACCTTGACTTCGTCATCGAGCAGCGCCTGGACGAAGGCGGCGAGGCGTTCGTCGCCACGCGCGACGGCGGCGTTGAGCGCCGCGATGCGCGAATCGTTCTCGCCGGCTGCGATCGCCAGCGCCTGCTCGCCGGTCAGGGCGAAAGCGCATGGCGACAGGGTCGAGAGGGCGACGAGCCAGGTGGAGAGAAGAAGGACACGCACTGTCATCCTGAGCGCAGCGAAGGATCTCGGCGCCGTAGACCGCGGGATCCTTCGCTTCGCTCAGGATGACATTCGGGGGCTTTCGCCCCCGAATGTCACTTCTTCTCAGGCTCGTCCTTCTTGCCCTTGTTCTCGGGGATGAACGGGCTCCACGGCTGGGCCTTGACCGGGCCCGCCGTCTTCCAGACGACGTTGAACTGGCCGTCGCCCTTGATCTCGCCGATGAAGACCGGCTTGTGCAGGTGATGGTTCTTCGTGTCCATCGTCGACGTGAAGCCGCCCGGTGCCTTGAAGGTCTGACCG
>JBDSLQ010000208.1:0-8530 GCA_039916285.1 Caldimonas sp. | reverse complement strand
CGTTAGAGCGCGCTTCCCTCGCCGCCACGCCGCTGCGCACTGCCCTCGACGCCCTCCTGCTTCCCGGCGACGCGACGCGGCCCTGGCGCGCCCTCGTCAACCTTCAGGCGGGCACCGGGGGGCTCGACGTCGGCCGCATCCGCGCCTCGATCGCCGAGGTCCCGGGCGCGCGCGTCGTCGCGATCAAGGCCGAGCTCGATGCGATCTACGCGCGCTTCCTGCGCGCAGCCGAGTGGCAGGCCGCGCTCGGCGCAGTCGCCGTCGCGCTCCTGCTCGCGGCGCATCTGCGGAGCTGGCGGCGGCTCGCCGCCGTCGCCCTGCCGATCGCCGCGGCAACGCTCGTCGTCCTCGCCGGCCTGGCCCTCTCCGGCGCCGCGCTCGGGATCCTCCATCTCGTCGGCCTGCTGCTGACGGTCGCGATCGGCTCGAACTACGCGCTCTTCTTCGATCACCTGAAGGAGCGTGGCGAAGCCGACGCCGACACACTGGCGTCGCTGCTGCTCGCCAACCTGACGACGGTGGTGTCGTTCGCGCTCCTCGCCAGTTCGCGCATCCCGGTCCTGCAGGCGGTCGGCGTCGTCGTTGCGCCGGGGGCCTTGCTGTGCCTGGTTTTCTCGGCGGCCTGGCTCGGCCGCAACGACGACCGAGGCATCGACGCGCATGGGAAAATCGCGCCGTGACGACCCCGAGCGACAGCGTGCTGTCTTCCCCGCGAACGAGCGACAAGAAAAGCGCGCCGTGGCCGGCGTACGTGTCGGCCAGCGTGGCGTGGCATGCCGGCGCGGTGGTCGCCGTCGCCGCAGCACCGGCGTCGTGGCCGTGGGCGCTGGCCGCGATCGCCGCCAACCACGCGGCCCTGACCGCCGGAGGGCTGTGGCCGCGCTCGCGCTGGCTGGGAACGAACTGGACGCGCTTGCCGCCCGCCGCGATCCTTCGCCGCGAGATCGCGATCACGATCGACGACGGCCCCGACCCGGTCGTGACGCCCGCTGTCCTCGACCTGCTCGACGAGCACGGCGTGGCGGCGACGTTCTTCTGCATCGCCGCGCGGGCGCGCCTGCACCCAGCCCTGTGCCGCGAGATCGCCCGGCGTGGCCACAGCGTGCAGAACCACAGCGACGGCCACTCGCATCGCTTCTCGCTTCTCGGCCCGAAGGCGATGGCGCGCGAGATCGGCGCCGCGCAGGTTTCGCTCGCCGACATCGTCGGCGAGGCGCCGCGGTTCTTTCGCGCCCCGGCCGGGCTCCGCAATCCGTTCCTGGCGCCCATGCTGCAGCGCCTCGACCTGCAGCTCGTCAGCTGGACCCGGCGCGGCTTCGACACCGTGCGGCGCGATCCCGAAGCGATGCTGGCGCGGCTCGGCGCCGGGCTCGGCGCCGGCGACATCCTGCTCGCCCACGACGGCAACGCCGCCCGCGACGCGAACGGCCAGGCCCTTCTCCTTGCGGTGCTGCCCCGGCTGCTCGAGCGCGCACGCGCGCTCGACCTTGTTGCCGTGACCTTGCCGGCCGCACAACGTGAGCCGGCAGCGGGCGATGCGGCGCCGGGCACGTCGCCATGAGCAGCGCCGACGCGGCGATGGCGTGGCGTGCATTGGTCGTTGAAGCGAGCGATCCGTACCAGCGCGCCGGCCGATTTGCCTGGCACTTCGCGCGCGGCAAGCTGCACTGGGATCCGGTCTTCGGCCACCTGATCGCGCGCGGCCTGATCGCGCCGCGAACGCGCGTCCTCGACATCGGCTGCGGCCAGGGCCTCCTCGCCAGCCTCGTCACCGCGGCGGCGAAGGCGGCACGCCAGGGCCGCTGGCCGCGCGACTGGGCCGAAGCGCCGGTCGACGTTCGCTTCAGCGGCATCGAGCTGCTGGCTCGCGACGTCGAGCGCGCCCACCATGCGCTCGGTGCCGGCGTCGACATCGTCTGCGCCGACATGCGAACGGCCGCCTTCGCCGCCGCCGACACCGTCGTCCTCCTCGACGTGCTGCATTACGTCAGCGTCTCCGAGCAGGACGCGGTGCTGGCGCGCGCGCGAGGCGTTGACGGTCGGCGGCCGGCTGGTGCTGCGCGTCGGCGACGCCGCGGCGCGGCCGCGCTTCGCGGCAAGCCGCTGGGTCGATCGCATCGTCACGCTCGCGCGCGGCCAGGGCTTCGGACGTGTCGCCGGACGGTCCCTAGCAGCGTGGCATGCGCGCCTCGCCGAGCTCGGCTTTGCGGTCGTGAGCGAGCCGATGCAGGCCGGTACGCCATTCGCGAACGTCCTCCTCGTCGCCACTGTCGAGCGCTCCGCCGACCTGCCGGAGCCGCACCCATGACGCCCGCCACGCTCGATCACGCCGGCATCGAAGCCTTGATCCCGCACCGCGGCCCGATGTGTTTGCTCGATCGCATGACGATGTGGGACGAGGCGCGGATCGAGTGCGTCGCCGTCAATCACCGCGATCCCCGGCACCCGTTGCGCAGCGCAAGCGGCTTGCTGGCGAGCGCGGCGATCGAGTACGCGGCGCAGGCGATGGCCGTCCACGGCGCGCTGTGCGCCGCCCATGCGGGCGAGCGCGCCGCGCCTGGCTTGCTGGCGAGTGCGCGCGATGTCCGCCTCGCCTGCCGGCGGCTCGACGATCTGCCGCGCGCCGATCGCGACGAGCTGGTCGTCGTCGCCGAGCGCCAGGCCGCCGACGCGCGACGCCTGCTCTACGCGTTCGTCCTGTGCCACGACGGCCGCGAGCTCGCCACGGGTCGCGTCGCCGTCGTTCTCGACGCCGCCCTGGCGCACGCGCGATGACGGCGCCAGCCCCGGCCCGCAAGCGTGCCCTCGTCACCGGCGCGAGCGGCGGCATCGGCCAGGCGATCGCCGAACGCCTGGGCCACGGCGGCACGCACGTGATCGCGCACGCCAATGCCAACCTCGCCGCCGCCCAGGCAGTCGTCGCCCGGATCGTGGGCGCCGGAGGCAGCGGCGAGGCGATCGCCTTCGACGTCACCGATCACGACGCGGCGCGCAAGAGCTGCGAACGGCTGCTCGAAGACGGCGCGATCCAGATCGTCGTCAACAACGCCGGCATCCACGACGACGCCGTCTTCCCCGGCATGCGCGCCGAGCAGTGGCGCCGCGTCATCGACGTTTCGGTGAACGGCTTCTTCAACGTCACCCAGCCGCTCGTGATGGCGATGATGCGAACGCGCTGGGGCCGCATCGTCAACGTCTCGTCGATCGCTTCGCTGACCGGCAATCGCGGGCAGGTCAATTATTCGGCCGCCAAGGGCGCGCTCAACAGCGCGACCAAGTCGCTCGCCCTCGAGCTGGCGAGCCGCGGCATCACCGTCAACGCGGTCGCGCCCGGGATCATCGACGCGGGCATGGCCGAGGCGGTGTTCGACCGGGAAACGATCGAGAAACTCGTGCCGATGAAGCGCGCCGGCACTGCGGGCGAAGTCGCCGCGCTGGTCGCCTTTCTTGCCTCCGACGATGCCGCCTACATCAGCGGCCAGATCGTCTCGATCAACGGCGCGATGATCTGAATGGCGGGCGCCGCCCGAGCCGGCGTGCCGCGAGCATTGGCAAGCGGATCGCGAAGCCGAGCAGAAGCCGCAAGTGCATCCATGTCAGCAGCACGTTGTCCCGGCCGTAGCGGAAGTGCGAGACGCCGCCCTCGTCGGCGCGAAGGTACCTCACGGGGGCGGCGATATTGACGGGGGTGACGCTGCGCCAGGCGAGGCGGACGACGGCTTCGGTGTCGAAGTCGAAGCGGCGCATCCACGTCTGGCCGAGCATGATCTCGACCAGCGGCGCGATCGGGTAGACGCGAAAGCCGTAGAGCGAGTCGTCGATCCCCGCGCCCAGCGTCTCGAGGTTGGTCCAGGCATTCGAGATGCGCCGGCCGCGAACCCGCAACAACGGCGCCGACGCATCGAACACCGGCCGGCCGAGAATCATCGCGCCCGGCCGCTCGGCCGATGCGGCCATGAAGGCGGCGATCAGGTCAGGCGGATGCTGGCCGTCGGCATCCATCGTCAGGGCGTGCGTGAAGCCGGCGCCGCGAGCCGCCTCGAGCGCGTGCAGGACGGCGGCCCCTTTGCCGACGTTGTTCGGCAGGACGTCGACGCGCAGCCCCGGGTCGCCTGCCGCGAGCGCGCGCAGGCCATCTGCCGTCCCGTCGGTGCTGCCGTCGACGACGACCCACACCGGCGACCAGACTGCGCGCGCGGCGCGAACCGTCTCGTAGACGAGCGCGCCGGTGTCGAAGCTCGGGATGACGACGACGTGCGTCGCCGATACCGGAACGCTCACTGCCGCAGCTCCTCCGCGAAGTAGCGCTCGAGGCGGCGCAGCAGCGCGCGGTGGTCCGCTTCGGCGGCGAAGCGCTGGCCAAGCCGAAGGCGGATGCGCACCGGCACCGGCGGCGCCTTCAGCAACGGCCAGCCCTTGGTGAGGTAGGGCGAAAAGCTCTCGACGAGGACGGTCTGGATCGGCACCTGGGCGAGTTGGGCGATCAGGGTGATGCCCGGCTTGAAGGCGTTGACCGGCGCCGCGACCGTTCGCGTTCCCTCCGGGAAGAGGACGAGCTGGTTGCCTTCGACCAGCGTCGCAACGGCGTCGCGCACCATGCCTCGGCCGACGTCGTTCCTGATGTAGCGCGCCAGACGCGCGCCGCCGCCGAGAAAGACATTCCTCATCAGCTCGGCCTTCATGACGCAAACGCCGCGCGGCAGCCGGGCGACGACGAGGAGCGCGTCGAGCATGGTCGGATGGTTGGCGGCGACGATCAGGCCGCCCGGCTCGTCGCGCAATGCGGCGAGCGCGCTCGAGTCGATCTCCATCAGCCCGAGCGCCTGTGCGCTCGCCCAGCAGCAGCGATAGAGGAAGGACACGGCGGCGCGGCCGAGCCGGCCGGCGCTCGCCGGCGGCAGCAGAAGCGCCAGCAAGGGCGCAATCAGGTTCCAGACGAGCAACATCGCGCCCAGCTGGACGATGACGCAGGCGAAGAAGACGCGTTGATGGAGCGCCGGCGGTTGCGCCGTCTCGCCGCTCAGTCGTCGGTCCGTACGCGCTGGCTCGAAATCGCGAAGATCCATGAGATGCCGAAACCTACCGTGACGTTGGAGTGGCGCCGCACCAGCGGGCTCTGTGCAAAGGACGCGCCATGCAGATCGTCGTAGCGGACGAAGCCGCCGAGCCAGGCGTTGCCGAGGCGGCGCGAGACGGCCGACGCGGCGCGCCAGCCGGCGAAACCGCCGGGCGCGTCGTAGGCCGGCCGGGCCGCGGTCGCGAACTGCGGCGCGACGCCGTAGAAGTGCTGGTGGTGACGCCGGTCGGCGAACAGCGGCCCGGCGAGCAGGCCCAGGTTCCAGGCGCCGGCGAAGCCGCGCACGTCCAGGTTGACGTTGGGCGAGAAGGTGATGCCGACGGTGCGCGGCGAGGTCTGCAGGGTGATCGCCTCGCGCAATGGCAGCCGCAGGTCCAGCTTCAGCGCCCGATCTTCGGACTGCCAGAGCTCGACATTGACGTTCGGACCGATCTCGAAAGTTCCCGGCAGGTCGGGCATGCCACGCCGCGCGTCGTTGTCCTTGCTCTTGTTCGGCACCGATGCGGACAGGCTGACGTCGACGACGATGCGGCGGCCGGCGAACAGGATCGCGCGCGCGCCATCGCGGTCGGCGCGCAGGAAGCGGCCGCGGTAGGCGATGAAGGGCAGCGGCAACGCGTAGAAGCTGCTCTGGTCGGAACCGCGATAGTCGGGGACGTGCACCGCGGCGACGCCCATGCCCAGCTCCCACAGAGGCTCGCCGACGCTGGCCGGGCCGCCCGGCGGCAGCTTGGTGATCTGCCCCTCGATCACCGGGCCGGGCAACGGCACCTCGTCGGCACGCGCGCCGGTGGCCGCGGCCAAGGCCCCCAGCCAGAGGAGCGACGCGAGGGCCCGCGTCCGACCGCCGTGGCGACCGATCACGATGCCTGCGCCTCGACGTCGCGGATGTTGACGCGGCGACGACGCCAGGCACGCACGGTGCGGCCCAGGTTGCCGATCGAGACGATGTAGTAGAGCGCTTTCAGCACGCCGATCGAAGTCCAGATCGGCGTGCGGCCGTAGATGTCGCCCGCAAGAAGCGAAATCAGCGCCTCCTTGACGCGCAGCGGGTTCTGCGGCGACATGAGGAACTCGCGCATCGTCGGGTTGGTGACGCGAAAGATGAACCATGAGAACACGCGCGGGCCACGCTGGACGTTGCGGTCGAAGCGGCGCCGCAGCGCTGCCGCTTCGCGCCGGCGGTCGAGCACCGCCTCGACGACACGGGCGCCGTCGAAGGCGCTCTGCATGGCCAGGTAGACGCCCGAAGAGAAGACCGGGTCGACGAACGCGTAGGCGTCGCCGATCATGAGGTAGCGCTGGCCGCTGCTCTTCGCGCTCGCGTACGAGTAATTGCCGGTCGCGTAGACGCGCTCGTCGACGAGCCTGGCGCCGGCGAGGCGCTGCTCCAGCCGGGGGCACAAGCCGATCGTGTCGCGGAAGAACTCGGGCAGCGGCTTCGTGCGCGACTTCAGGTAGTAGGGCCAGCAGACGGCGCCGATGCTGGTCGTGCCGTCGACGAGGGGGATGAACCAGAACCAGCCGTGCTCGAACCAGAAGATCGTGATGTTGCCCTCGAGCTTGCCGGGCAAGCGCTCGGCACCGGTGAAGTGACCGTACAGCGCCGAGCTGTTGTGGCGCTTGTTCTTCTCCTTGCAGCGCAGCTTGTTGGCGAGCAGCGTGTCGCGCCCCGAGGCGTCGACGACGAAGCTGGCGCGCCAGGTGCGCCGGGCGCCGCCGGCGAGCTCGACCTGCACCGTCGCACCGTCGGCGTCGAACGCGACCTCGCGAACGCGCTCGCCTTCGAAGGTGCGCGCGCCCTTTGCGGCGGCGTCCCGAAAGAGGATCTCGTCCAGCTCCGAGCGGCGCACCTGCCAGGCATACGGCATCGACTTGTCCCAGGCGTCGACGAACTCGATCAGCTGGCGTTGCTCGTGGTCCGGCGAGACGAATTCGACGCCGTACTTCTGCATGCCGATCGCCTCGACCCGCTCGCGCAGGCCGAGCCGGTCGAACAGCGCGACATTGGCCGGCAGCAGCGATTCGCCGATGTGAAAGCGCGGATGGTGCGCCTTCTCGATGACGACGACGTCGCGGCCCTTCTCGGCGAGGAGGGCGGCGATCGTCGAGCCGGCGGGGCCGCCGCCGACAACGAGCACGTCGCAACGCGAAGCCGCCTCGGCCGGGGCCGGCTCGGCGGGAAAAGACGAAGGCTGCACGGGCCCGGACTCCAGTCGGCACAGGGGCTGTTGCGCGCCGAATTCAGCCCGCCGAATGCCCCTCGATCAGGGCGCGATTCTAAGCGGCAGAGACTACTCGCCGAGGTAGGCGGCGCGCACCTTCGGGTCGGCGAGCAGCGCCTTGGCGTCACCGCTCATCGTCACCTCGCCGCTGTCCATGACGTAGCCGCGCGAGGCAAGCTGGAGCGCCCGGCTGGCGTTCTGCTCGACGAGCAGGATCGTCGTTCCCTGCCGGTGGATGTCGTCGACGACCTCGAAGATCTTGTCGACCATGATCGGCGAGAGGCCCATCGACGGCTCGTCCATCAGCAGCACCTTGGGTCGCGCCATCAGGGCGCGCCCCATCGCCAGCATCTGCTGCTCGCCGCCGCTCATCGTGCCGGCGAGCTGGTGACGGCGCTCCTTCAGGCGCGGAAAGATCGCGAAGACACGGTCGACATCGCCTTCGATCTCCTTGACGTCGTTGCGGACGAAGGCGCCCATCTGCAGGTTCTCCGTGATCGTCATGCGCGCGAAGACGCCGCGCCCCTCGGGCACCATCACCAGGCCCTGCTTGACGAGGTCCCACGGGCCCTGGCCGCGGATGCTCCTGCCCATGAACTCGATCTCGCCGCCGGCGGCCGGCTGCGTGCCGGTGATGGCCTTCAGCGTCGTCGTCTTGCCGGCCCCGTTGGCGCCGATCAGACTGACGAGCTCGCCTTCCTGGACCTCGAACGAGACGCCCTTGACCGCCTGGATGCCGCCGTACGAGACGCGCAGGCCGGCGACGCGCAGCATCGTCCTCGCCGTCGTCGCAGCGGGGACGGTCGAGCCTTCGAGCAGAGTGGTCGCCATCGCCATCAGTGCGCGGTGTGGCCCGCGCCGAGGTAAGCCTCGATGACCTTCTCGTTGCGCTGGACCTCGGCCGGCGTCCCCTCGGCGATCTGCTTGCCGTAGTCGAGCACGGTGACGCGATCGCACAGGCCCATGACGAGCTTGACGTCGTGCTCGATGAGCAGGATCGTCCGGCCGTCCTTCCTGATCCGGTCGATCAGCTCGCGCAGCGTCACCTTCTCGGTCGCGTTCATGCCCGCGGCGGGCTCGTCGAGGGCGATCAGCTTCGGGTCGGTGGCGAGCGCGCGCGCCACCTCGAGCCGGCGCTGGTCCCCGTAGCTGAGCGTTCGCGCCTTGTACTCGGCGAAGCCGCCGATGCCGACGTAGTCGAGCAGCTCGCGGGCGCGCCCTGCGATCG
>JBDSLQ010000207.1:0-2803 GCA_039916285.1 Caldimonas sp. | reverse complement strand
GAAGGTCTTGCCGTCGTTGCCGGGCAGGGGAACGGGCAACTGCTTAAGGGCTTCCATGTCGGTGCGCAGGCGCTCGGGCAGGCGCACGATGACGTCGAAGCGCCGGTCGCCCTCGAACACCTGGCCCGCGGCCTTGCCGCCGATGGCAACTTCGATCAGGTCCTGGACCTCGCCGACGTTGAGACCGTAGCGCGAGATCTTCTTGCGGTCGAGCCTGACCGACAACATCGGCAAGCCGGTGATCTGCTCGACCTTCACGTCCGCCGCGCCGGGAATGCGTTCCATCAGCTCGGCGATCTCCTCGCCGCTCTTGAGCAGGGCGTCGAGGTCGTCGCCGAACACCTTGACGGCGACGTCGCTGCGCACGCCCGAGATCAGCTCATTGAAGCGCATCTGGATCGGCTGGGTGAACTCGTAGTTGTTGCCGGGGATCGTCTCTGCGGCCTCCTGCATCGCGCGCACCAGGTCCTGCTTGCTGCGATTCGGATCGGGCCACTGGTCCTGCGGCTTGAGCATCACGAAGTTGTCGGCAACGCTCGGCGGCATCGGATCGGTGGCGATCTCCGCCGTGCCGAGCTTGGCGAATACCTTGTCGACCTCGGGAAACTCCATCAGCCGCTTCTCCAGCGCCGATTGCATTTCCACCGCCTGCGTCAGGCTGGTGCCGGGGATGCGCAGGGCGTGCAGCGCGACGTCGCCTTCGTCGAGGCTGGGAATGAACTCGCTGCCCATGCGGGTGAGCAGCAGGCCGCTCAACGCCACCGACACCACGGCCACGGCCACCACCGGCGCCTTGTTCTCCATCGCCCAGCGCAGGGCCGGCTGGTACAGGCTGCGGGCGCCGCGCATCAGCCGGTTCTCGCGCTCCTCGACGCGGCCGGTGACGAACAGCGCCACGGCTGCCGGAACGAAGGTGAGCGAGAGGATCAGCGCGCCGAACAGCGCCACCACGACAGTGAATGCCATCGGATGGAACATCTTTCCCTCCACGCCGGTGAGCGCGAAGATCGGCAGGTTGACGAGCACGACCACGATCACGCTCACCAGGCTCGGCGTGAACACTTCCCGCGTCGCCTCGAACACGACCTGGAATCGCTCGCCCTGGTCGAGCAGCCGGCCCCGCCGATGCTGCTCCATGGCCAGCCGGCGGATGCAGTTCTCGACGATGATCACCGCGCCGTCGACGATCAGCCCGAAGTCGAGCGCCCCCAGGCTCATCAGGTTGGCGCTGACCTTGTTCTGCACCATGCACGTGATGAGGAAGAGCATCGACAGCGGAATCACCGCCGCCGTGATGAGCGCGGCGCGCCAGTTGCCCAGAAAGGCCAGCAGCACCGCGACGACCAGCAGCGCACCTTCGAGCAGGTTCTTCGAGACGGTCTCGATCGTCCGGTCGACCAGCTTCGTGCGGTCGTAGACGGTCTTGGCCTCGACGCCGGGCGGCAAGCTCTTGTTGACGTCGACCAGCTTGGCGGCGACACGCTGCGCCACTGTTCGGCTGTTCTGGCCGAGCAGCATGAACACCGTGCCGAGCACCACCTCCTTGCCGTTTTCGGTGGCTGCGCCGGTGCGCAGCTCCTTGCCCATGAGTACCTCGGCGACGTCGCGCACCCGCACCGGCACGCCGCCCTGCGTGCGGACGACTATGTCCTGGATCTCCTCGAGCGTGCCCACCTGGCCCGGAGCACGGATGAGGTACTGCTCGCCGCTCTTCTCGATATAGCCGGCACCGACGTTGGCGTTGTTCTTGGTCAGCGCCTCCATCACGTCGTGGAAGCTCAGGCCGTAGGCCGTCAGCTTGGCCGGGTCGGGCGTGACGTGAAACTGCTTCAGGTAACCGCCGATCGTGTTGATCTCGGTCACGCCGGGGATGTTGCGCAGCTGGGGCCGGACGATCCAGTCCTGGATGGTTCGCAGGTCGGTCGAGTCGTAGGCGCTGCCGTCGGCCTTCTTCGCTCCGGCCTTGGGCTCCACCGTCCACATGAAAATCTCGCCCAGGCCGCTGGCGATCGGCCCCATCTCGGGCTCCAGACCAGGCGGCAGCTGACCTTTGACCTGCTGGATGCGCTCGTTGACGAGCTGGCGCGCGAAGTAGATGTCGGTGCCGTCCTTGAAGATCACCGTAACCTGCGACAGACCGTAGCGCGAAAGTGACCGCGTCTGCTCCAGATCGGGGAGCCCGGCCATCGCGGTCTCTACCGAGAAGGTGATTCGCTGCTCGGATTCGAGCGGCGAATAGCCCGGCGCCTCGGTGTTGATCTGCACCTGCACGTTGGTGATGTCGGGCACCGCATCGATCGGCAGGCGCTGGTAGTTGTAGACGCCGAGCGCAGCCATCGCGAGCGCCAGCAGCAGCACCAGCCAGCGCTGCTGGATGGCGAACTGGAGAAGTCTGTCGAGCATGTTGGTTCCGGGCTATACGGCGCTGTCGCCGTGTTCGTCGGTGCGGATGCGCACCACGTCGTCGCGGGTCAGGACGGTTATCAGGCCGTCTCCGTGACAACCAGTGCGCGCGCACCGCTGGATCGTCTGCACGATCGCGGGGGCGATCTCGTCGGCGCAGGCGATCAACAGAACCACGTCAGGGTGGCCGGCGATGTCGGTCGTGGCGGGATGCCACGCGGGGCCGGCGTCCGAGCCCCGGCTTTCGCCGCGGCCACGCCACATCGTGAAGCCGGGGAAGTGCGGCAACTGACGCAGGCCGTGGTCGACCGTCTCGAGCATGTGCGGCTGGATGATGGCAGTGCTCGGCTTCAGGGCCGGCTCCTCAGTGATCGTGGCTCGCACCGGCCTTGCCGATGTC
>JBDSLQ010000206.1:0-14109 GCA_039916285.1 Caldimonas sp. | reverse complement strand
TCGCGGGCCGCCTCGCCCATTCGCGCTGCGCCGGCACGGTCGCGCGCCAGCCGCTCGATCGCATCGGCGAGGCCGACCGCGTCGCCCGGCGCGAAGGCGAGCCCCGTGACGCCGTCGACGAGCGTGTCGGCGCGCGGCCGGCGCACCGCGACGATGCTGGGCACGCCGAAGAAGGCGGCCTCGAAGATCGGCCGGCCGGGCGCGTCGTAGTGCGACGGAAAGCACAGGACGTCCATGCGGCGGTAGGCGCGCCCGATCTCGGCGCTGAAGCCGAGCAGATGGAAGCGGTCGCGCAGGGCGTGCAGGTCGAGCGCCGCCTCGACTTCGGCGCGCACGTTCTGCGCCAGGCCGAGCCCCTTCAGGAGCCTCGCCTTCACCCCGCGCGAGGGCTGCGCATCGTCGCCGACGACGAGGAACTCGAGGTCGAGGCCGCGCTCGCGGGTGAGCCGCGCCGCCTCGACGAGCTCGTGGATTCCCTTGACGCGCAGCAGGTTGCCGACGAAGCCGATCTTGAATGTTTCGGGGCGAAGCGCCTGCAGGCGGCGTTCGAGGGCGTCATCGCCGGCCGACGAGGACTTCGGCGAGAACGCGTTGTGGATGACATCGACGGCGAGATCGGCAGGCAGGCTCGCGCGCACCGTTTCGTCGATCGCGACCACCGCGCGGGCGGCGCGGCGCAGCGTGCGCTGCACCCAGCGGGTGCGCCACGAGCTCGGGGTGTCGTCGGCGACCGAGCGCACGTGGACCACCGCCGGGGCGCCGAACAGGCGGCGCGCGAAGAGCAGCGGAACCAGGCCCGTGAACTCGTTGAGATGGATGACATCGATGCTGCGCCAGCGTCGCTTGGCGGCCGCCAGGGCGGCGAGCGTGAACGGCAGGTAGGCGAGCTCTCGCAGCAGCACCAGCCAGCGCGTGCCCCGGTAGCGGCTGTAGCGGGTGTTGTCGAACTGGCTCATGCCGCGCGCCTCGACGACTTCGCCCAGGCGCGAGAAGAAGCGCGTGACGCTGCCGCGCTGGGTGACGAAGAACGGCTGCACCGCGCCCGCAGGGAACGCGCCGACGGCTTCGCACAGGCTGCGCGACGCGCCGCCGAACGGTCCGATCATGTGCAGATACAGCACGCGCAACGGCTTCATCCGATCGACCTGCGGCCGGCGTTGACCATGCGCTTGGCGTTCTCGAAGATGCCGTGGCTGGTGCGGTAATCGAGGAAGGTCTTGCTCGGCGCCGCCATGATCTGGTCGAACTGCTCGTTCGAGAGGCCGAGCTTCTTGATCGCGTAGTCGCGATCGTCGAGCAGGGCGCGCTCCGGATAGGTCGGCTCCTGCAATGCCGCCAGGGCCTGCTCGCGCGTCATCTGGCCGGAGAGGATCAGTGTCGAGCAGTGTGCCTTGCGCTTGTCGATCTCGAACTTGCGCGGCAGCACGTACGCCTGGTAGAAGCGCGTGTAGATCGATTCGTAGTGCTTGCCGCCGTAGTACTCCCAGCCGAGCCGGTCTCTCAGCAGCTGCATGGCCTGCGCCTTGTCATAGTCGATGTAGTTCAGCACCGAGACCATGCGGATGCGCCGGACGAACACGTAGTGGAAGAGTCGCAGCAGGGAAAAGTGAGGGTAGCTCGACAGTCGCTTGCTTCCGAAGCGACGATGCACGTCGCGCACGTAGCGCCAGTCGAAGTAGCCGTATCCCCATTTCTCCGGGAGGACCGCCTCGGTCGCGACGTTGGTGCCGGTGATGACGTGTCGGACACCGTGCCTGGCCGCCATGTCGTACAGCAAGGCGAAGATCGCATGATCGGTCGGCACCTCGCCATCGGGCGTCGACGCCTTGAGGAACGAGACCTGCAGGTCGCGAAACTCCTCCCAGTCGATCACGTGGGTGTGCAGATCGATGCCGAGGGTATTCAGGGTCTTTTCGATGTTGGCGACCGCGAGCTCGGAGTTCCATCCGTTGTCCAGGTGCACGGCGAGGGGACGCAGGCCGAGGTCCTTGACGAGCCATGCGACATAGGTGCTGTCGACGCCGCCGCTGACGCCGATCACGCAGTCGTAGGGCTTGCCGCGACCGGCGGCCTTGATCTCGGCGACGAGCGCATCGAGGCGAGGCTTGCGTTCGCCGGCCGGGATCAGCCGCTCGCGCGCGACCCGCTCGTAGCGGTGGCAGTGGCTGCAGACGCCGGCGGCGTCGAAGACGATGTCGGGGTCGGTTGTGTCCATGATGCAGCGGACACAGGTCTGGCGGACAGGCATGGGAGACAGCACGGTGATCAGGTCGGTGAGGGTGCGAGCGGCCGCTTCCGGCGCATTCTCGGCACGGCTCGCCTGCGAAGGATGGGTGCCAGCCGGTCGGGGCTGCACAGCGCCGCCGCCCACAGAACGTAGACCGGGTAGAAGTAGCGCGGCGTGTAGATCGGCGTGATCGCGAACACCGCGACGTAGATGAGGGCGAGGTAGACGAGATCGTTGCGGGGCGTGAATCGACCGCGGCGAACGACCATCAGGAACAGCACGAGCAGCGACGTCGAGTGGAGGAGCTGCCAGACGTCGTTGTACCAGTCGGCGGGCGCGATCAGGCGGTCGAGCCGCAGCCCCAAGCCGAACAGCAGGTGGGCAGCCTTGAGCGGCAGGATCGCCCAGTACCAGCCCTGGTCCTGCCAGGCCACCAGCTGCTCGTAGAACCCCGATCCCTCGTATTCCGCGGCGGCGTCCTGGAATGTCAGCCGGATCGGCGTCAGCGTCTCCTCGAACAGCAGGTAGGCGAGCGAAAACGCCGCGACGAGCAGGGCCAGGCTGGCGATGCGCCGCTCGCGCAGCGGGTTGACGCCCGACAGCATCGCGACGGCGATCGCGAGCAGTACCGTCAGCTGCCAGCGGACGAGCACCGACACGAGCGCGGCCAGCAGCAGCGTCGCGACCGATCGTGCCGCGTAGCCGCGCACGAGGAGGGCAACGAAGACGAGCGAGAGGGTCTCCTTGTTCACCGACAGCAGGCTCGAGATCGTGATCGGATTCAGCAGCAGGACGATCAGGAACTTCGACGCGTCCAGGCGAAGCGATCGCGACAGGCTGAGGACGCTGAAGGCGAGCAGCAGCGCGTTCAATATCAGGACGGCGTAGTAGTTCTCTCCCGCGAGCTTGAGGATCACGAGGGGGCCGAGGAAGTTCCCGGCGATGCCCACGAGGTCGGCGACGCCATCGATCTCCAGATCGCCTCGCGCCGCCTCGTGGTACGTCGGCGAGTCGGCGAAGAACTGGAAGTCGTTGCGATACTCCAGCGAGTCGATGCCGATGGCCGCGAGGAACACGGCCCCCAGCAGCGCGAGGAGCGCGATCGTCGCCAACGCGAGGTCGCCGCGAACGACGCGACGGCTCATGGCAGGGCCGCCTCGAGCTCGGCGCGGCTCGGGTAGGTGATGAGCACCGCCCGGTGCGGGCCGTGGAAGACGAACATCGCCCCCGCGGCAACGGCCGCGGCGCCGCCTTGGCGCACGGCGGCGCCGAAATCGTCGACCCCGCCTGCGCCGCCCGCGGCGATGACCGGAACACCGACGCGCGCGGTGACGCTGGCGATCAGGTCGAGCTCGTAGCCCTTCATCGTTCCGTCGCGGTCGATCGAGGTGAGGTAGATCTCGCCGCAGCCGGCCGCTTCCATCCGTTGCGCGTACTCGACGGGATCGACGCCGGTCCCGCGCGTGCCGCCCTCGACGAACACCTCGTGCCGGCCGAACATCTTCCTGCGCACGTCGATCGACGCGACCACGGCCTGGGAGCCGAACTCGCGCGCTGCATCCCGCACCACCTGCGGCGCGCGCCATGCCGTGGTGTTGAAGACGACCTTCTCGACACCGAGCTTGAGAACGCGCCGCGCTTCCTCGACGCTGCGCAGGCCGCCGCCGTAGGCGAGCGGCATGAAGCACTCGCTCGCTACCTCGGCGATCACGGAGAACGCCGGACCGCGCTGCTCGCGCGACGCGGTGATGTCGAGCAGGACGAGCTCGTCGACCTCCTTGTCGTTGAAGATCTTGATCGCGTTGATGGGATCGCCGACGTACTTCGCGTCTTTGAAGCGCGTGGTCTTGACCAGCCCGGCGCCACGCAGCAGCAGGCACGGGATGACGCGCGTCCTCAGCATCTCAGCAGCGCTCCGCGAAGTTGCGCAGCAGGTGCATGCCGAAACGATGGCTCTTCTCGGGGTGGAACTGCACTCCCCAGACGTTGTCGCGCTGAAAGCCGCTGTGGAATTCGTTGCCGTGGCGCGTCGTGAGCAGCACGTCGCCCGGCCGATCGCACGTCACGTAGTACGAGTGGACGAAGTAGAAACGGGCCTCGTCGGGAAGTGCCGCGATGAGCGCCCCCTCGCGCACCGGACGGGCGATGTTCCAGCCCATGTGCGGCACCTTGAGCGCCGGATCCGCCGCCGTGAACCGCAGGGTGTCGGCGTCGATCCAGCCGAGGCCCGGGCGGTCGCCCTCGCTGCTGCGCCGCGTCATGAGCTGCATCCCGAGGCAGATGCCGAGAATGGGGATGCCGCTTCTGCCGACGCGTTCGTCGAGCACCGGAACGAGGCCGCTCTGTTGCAGCCTGGCCATTCCCGCGTCGAAGGCGCCGACTCCCGGCAGGATCAGCTTGGTCGCTGTCGCCACACGATCGGCGTCGGCGGTCACTTCCGACGCGTGGCCGATCTTCTTCAGCATGTTGCGGATGGAACCGAGGTTGCCCATGCCGTAGTCGACGATGGTGATCATGCGGACTGCAGCGCCATCGGCGCTGCCTCGCCGGTTCCTTGCAGCAGCGTCTTCAGGGTGTCGACGCACGATGCCTTGAATTCGCGTCGCTCCGAAGGCGCCGACAGGCGGATCAATGCGTCGACCAACGCATCGCTGGCGCCGGTTTCGGTGATCGCCGAGCCTGCTGCGTACAGAGGCGGGAACAGTTCCGCGCCGTACTCCGAGGTGACCACCGAGCGCAGCCCGAACTGGGCCGCCTCGATGACCACCGTCGAGCTGTGCGTCAGGTGGACGGACGCCTCCTGAAGAAGGGCTTGCAGCGGCAGGTCGGAGGCCTCGTCGATGACGACGTCCGCCGAGGTCGCCACGCCCCTGAGCAAGGTGGCCTTGATCTCCTCGCGCCTGGCGAGCATGAGCGGATGCAGGCGCACCCAGAAGACCAGCTTCGGCACGCCGGCTTGCAGCAAGGCAGCGAGCGGAGTCAGTTGCTCGTCGGACCGCATGCCGTACTGCAGCGTGACGAGAACGATCGGACGTCCTCTTGCCCGGTTCTTCAGCTCGCGCGCGCCCGCTCGCGCTTCGCTCACGCCTGGCCAGCGGCTGCCGTCGCCCCATGCGTCCATCCAGGGATTGCCGCCCGCCACCGCACGATGATGCGTCCCGCGGCTCCACCTTTCGATGACGCGGCGCTCCCAGTCCGACCAGACCCAGAAGTAGTCCGGCAGCAGAGCGTGCCCAGGGTCTCGATGCGGCCACGCGGCGTAGGCCGGATGCATGTCGCCCTGGACGCCGTGCTGCAGGTCGACGACGCGCACGCCCGATTCGCGACAGGCCAGCACGAACGCCATTCCTTCGACCCCGTAGTAGCCGACGAGCGCGGCCAAGCGCGGTTGCGCCTCTCCAAGCCTTTGCCTGAACATTCTGCTGAGCGAACGCAGGCGCCCCGTGTCGGACGCGATCCGACGGCGATCCATCGAACCGGATGCGAAGCCCCGCGCCTGCAAAGCGGCACGCAGCTCGTCGAGGCCCGGCAGGGCCGGTCGAATTGGCCGAAGTCGTGCCGCGAGCGCACCTGCGATGTTGGCGCGATCGATGGCGGGCTGGATGAGCACCGAAGGCGTCGCCCGCGGGGTTCTCGGGTGGTGGCCGGGCGTCCACAGGGCGCTCGAGAGCCCGAGCTCGCGAGCCGCCGAGCCGACGGGGTCGCAGAATCTTTCGTACCACCGGCCGGCCAGCGCGGCGAACGAAATACCGTCCGAGAACAGGACGACGTCCTTCCTGTGGGCCGCGGTTTCGTCGCCCCTCGCACGTTCCTGCTCATCGCGACGCTGCAGGCGGCGCGTCGCGATCGGGCCGGAAGCGATGCGGCCGAGCCGCCGCAGCACGCCCGCCGATGCGAGACGCGATTGCCGATCGCCGTAGAGGCGCGCCCATTCTGAGAACACCCAGCGCAGGCGCACCAGGGGCCAGATCGGGATGCCGTCGACGCTCCATTCCAGCACCGGGAAGTTGCGCTCGACATCCGCCAACGCGGCCATGAAGTGCGAGGAACGCGGCAACTCGGCCGGGGTGCGCGGGTCCGGCGCCGACGGGAGCGAGGTCATGGCCGGGTCGTCGTGAACGGAGCTCATGGCAGTGAGCGATCGCCGGCCGAGCGCGATCTCTTCCTGCGCACGAAACGGGCAGGGATACCGGCCCAGATCTCGTCGGCAGGAACGCTTCGGGTCAGCACCGAGTTGGCGCCGATGACTGCGTTGTCTCCGATCGCGATCCCCGGTCCGATGAACGCGTTCGCGCCGATCCAGACACCGTCGCCGATCGCGACGTCGGCGCTGATCACGTCGTTCTCGCCCTGGCGGAAGTCGTTGTCGGCGCTCGCGGTCTCGCTGTAGATCCGGACGTTGTGCGAGATGCGGCAAAGACGGCCCACCCGGACGGCGCGCGACGTCGCCGCCTGGATCGTCGAAAGCTCGCCGATGTAGCTGTGCTCGCCGAGCTCGATGCGCCCGGGGCCGTACAGCTGGATCCCGCAGCCGTTGAAGCGGAACCCCGGACTGACGTCGTAGCGGTGCCGATAGCTGCGATACACCGCGCTCCAGCAGGCGGATCGCATGCGAAGGAACCCTCCGCCAAGCAAGTTCCAGAGACTTCTCACGATCTCGACCAGCCGCGCACGAGCAGGCGCGCCGCCAGCCTCGGGTGCTTCCAGGGCATGGGTCTGATGCGCGTCGAGAGCAGCCACGACAGCAGCAGCTGCAGGGTCTGGATGGCCAGATACGACAACGCCGCCCCCCTCAGGCCATAGGCGGCCACCAGGGCCGGCGCGACCAGAACAGCGGTAATCGACGAGAGCGCTGTCGCCCCGCTCAGCCATTCGGTCTTCGACGTGAAGAAGAACAGGCCGGCGATATTGAGATAGATCGATGCCATCGCCCCACCGAGCAGGAACATCGGCAGGAGATCGAGAGCGGCGACATAGCGCGCGCCGAGGAGCAGGGGCGCAGCCAGTGAGATGACCAGCCAGAGCAACAACGCGATGATCAACCACAGCGGCACCAGCAGATACGTCAAGGCCACGACCCTCAGCGCACCGAACTGGCTCGATGCGGCGAGTTGCCGGTAGAGCCAGGGCGTAAGCGCCTTGACCAGTGCGTCCCCGAGCACGTTCATGACCATCCCGAGCTGCGCAGCCGCGCCGTAGATGCCGAGAGCCTCCTGACCGAGGACACCGGCCACCGAGAAGCGATCGGCGGAAACCAGCACGGCGCCTGCGAGAGAGTGAGGGATCAGCGGCAAGCCGAAGCGCAACAGCGCCGCGCCATCGTGCCGACGGGTCGCCCAGTGCATGTCCCCCGAGCGGCGCAGAAGAAATACCGCTGCGACTGCGCAACAGAGTCCAGCCAGGGTCGCGCCGGCGATTCTTCCCTGAGCACCCAGCGAGAACGCGAACACCGCAAGAAGAGACAGGCTCACGTTCGTACCCGCATGGATCACCTGCAGCAGGGCAGACCGAAGAGCCTTGGCCTGGCTTTGCCAGAGCGTCGCTCGTACGCCGATGATCACGGTGGCGCCGGCGAGAACCGCCGCCCACGGCCAGTCCGCCGCCGGAACTCCGAAGCGGCTGGCCAGTGGCACCGACGCTGCCACCAGCAGGGCCGCGCACACGACGGTGCTCAGCACGGCCAGCCATACGGCAGAGCCCACGAAGACGGGAAAGTCCTGCTCGCGTCGCGAAAACCATCTCACCGCCACGGCGCTGTGAACGCCGAGCCCGGCGACGCTGCCGGCGATGGACACCAGGATGAAGAAGCCGACGACCTCCCCGTATTCGGCGGGCGAGAGCGCGCGCGTGAGGATCGGCAGCAGAAGCAAAGGTACGCCTGCGGACAGCACGTTCGCAACCGTGTAGATGAGTCCTGCACGAAGCAGCACCACGCTCATGGGAGGGTCACGACCCGATCACCGCCCTGCGGCGCTGCCTGCGCCGAGAAAGCGGCGCAACACCTGCAAGCCGGCCGAGCCGCTCTTTTCCGGATGGAACTGGCAACCGACGATGTTCTCCCGTCGAATCGCGGCGACGACCCGGTTGCCGCCGTAGAGGCATTCGGCAAGACGATCGGAGCGCTCGCTCGGGTAGGCGGCGTAGGAATGCACGAGATAGACCGAGGTGCCCTGTGCGAGGCCTTCGAGCGGCGAGCCGGCCCAGCCCGCGTCATGAGACGCGAGAAGGTCGGCCCATCCGATGTGGGGCCGCTTGAGCCGCGACCCATCGAGTGCAGTGGCCGGCAGTGGCAGCACCTCCCCAGGAACAAGGCCGATGCCTTCGTGATGACCGAATTCCTCGCTGCTCGTCAGCAGCATCTGCATTCCGAGGCAGATTCCCAGCAGCGGGCGGCCCGTGGCGGCAAACCGACGGATCGGCTCCAGCAATTGCCGGTCGCGCAGGCCGGCCATCCCGTCCGCGAATGCGCCGACGCCGGGCAGCACGACCCGCTCGGCGCGCTCGATGTCGGCGCCGTGATGGGAGACCTTGACCGAAGCGCCGCAGTGTTCGAGCGCCCGCGAAACGCTGAGCAGGTTGCCGCTGCCGCAATCGACCACCGTCACCGACGTGCTCATGGTGTTCTCACGTCGACTCCGGCCGCACGGATGCATCGGCGCAGGTTTTCCAGGGTGTCGCGCTGATAGTGAAGGATGTCCGCCATGGCGATGGCGTCGGCGCCGCCGTCCACGACTGCGCTGACTGCGTCCTCGGCCTTGCCCATTCCGCCGCTCGCGATCACCGGCACCGGAATCGCCGACGTGACGGCCGCGAGCAGGTCGATCTCCAGGCCCTCGCGGGTTCCCTCCCGGTCCACCGACGTCAAGAGCACCTCTCCCGCGCCCAACTCGACGCCGCGCTTTGCCCATTCGACGACGTCGAGGCCCGTGCGCTCGCGGCCGTTGTCGGTGTAGGCCTCCCAGCGGTCTTCGCCGACCCGCTTGGCTTCGATCGACAGGACCATGCACTGCGAACCGAACTTGCGCGCGATCTCCTGAATCAGGAGTGGACGCTTGGTCGCAGCGGTGTTGATGGCGACCTTGTCGGCGCCGGCACGAAGTACGTCACGAACGTCGTCGACCGAACGCAAGCCGCCCGCGACGGTCAGCGGAACGAACACGTCCTGAGCGGCACGGTGGATGATGTCGTGCAGGCTGTTGCGGCCGTAGAGGCTCGCGACGACGTCGACGTAGAGCAGCTCGTCGGCTCCTTGCTCGTAGTACTTTCGTGCGAACGTCTGGGGATCGCCGATGACGCGCAGTCCCTCGAGCTGAATGCCCTTGATCAGGTTCGGCCCCTTGATGTCGAGGCGCGGGATGAGCCTGATCCTCATTCCGCTGACGACTGCGCGACCTCGGAATTCCAGACCGCGTGGCGCAGCTCCCAGCCATCCGAGGTCTTGCGCCACAGATGCGGGGAGCGCCAGCTGTCGACGACCTCCTGGAACTCCTCGTCGGTGATGCCGCAGTGGTCGAGAAACTCGGCGTAGAAACGTCGCGGAAATTCTCCGTCGTAGCGCTTGACGAGGAGGACCCCCTCCTCACGGGTGATCTTGCCGTCGCGGATCTCGTGGGCGGCGTCGGAGGTCGTGCGGCCGATACCGAATTTCACATAGCCGAGGTAATAGTGGAAACCGTCGATCCGGTCGTCGAGGCTTGCGTACTTCGAGTACGTCCCCTCCGAACGCTCCGTGTTCGGCTGGAATCCGGTGTTGTCGCGGCAGTAGTAGAAGTTCTCCTGGGGATCCCAGAACTTGTAGTAGCCGAGGAAGTGGATCTCCGTCTTGTTGGCGACGATGGTGTCGTAGTCAGGGGCCATGAACGGCTTGAGGTCGGCCGCACTGACGCCATGCTCGAGCCAGAACTCCGGCGGCAAGCCCGAAAAGTAGTGCTTGTCGTGGTCCTGTATTTCACGCGTGGGGCGCATCGCGTTCTTCATGTCGCCGCCGTATTCGACCTCGCCGTTCTCGCCGTACATGATCAGCGAGACGCCGTGTTTCACGGCCATGTGCAGGGGGAAGTTGGTCTGCCCGTAGATGAAGGGCTGGAACGGGTCGCCGATGTGCTGGGTCGACAGCCGCGTCAGCTTTCTGGTGATCTTGCCGTTGGGCGTGCCGAGGATGTTGTCGAAGCCGGCCTGGATGAAGGCGTCGAGGTTTCGCCGCCCGACCTCCGTCGCGCGCAGCGGAGCCCAGGTGACGGTCAGCGGATTCATGCCGTACTTGAACTTGAGCTGATGGGCGACGAAGCCGCCGTCCTTGCCGCCGCTGCAAGGAACGATGATGTCGTAGTCGCCGTTCCCTTTGCGATGCCGATTGCAGAGGTCGACGAGCTCGCGCTCGCGCTCGGCCCAGTCGATCCGATGGCGCTTGAAGTGCGCGAATCGGCAGGCCGAACAAACACCTTCCTCGTCGAACGTGATCCGCGGCCGCTGATTCGATACCGTGCACAGCTTGCAGAACTTCACGTCCAAGGGGAGGTTGTACTGGTTGACGACGTCCCGCTGTTTCATGCCTTGGCTCCTTCCCGGACCGAAGGCGACGCGGGGTCTAGCCCGGCCTTCGAGTCTTCGATGATGATTCGCAACAACGCGAAGTCGCTCGCGGTGTCGATGTCGAGCGCCCGCTCGACCGGCATCACGTGGGCGACGGTCCCCGGGCCGACGAACGCGCGCCCCCGGCGCAGCCAGGCGACGTCGGCGATGTAGATGGCGCCATTCAGTGCGTAGACCGGCGGCAGGTCCTGGCGCCGGGTGGCCGCGGCCGGGGCATCGAGGATCGGTCGCAGCGTCTGGTCGTCGTCGAGGCGGTACATCCAGTACGGGCTCTGCGCGGCCTCGCTGACCGACACGCACGCCGGCGCGCCGCTGGCGACGAAGCGCGCCATCGCGGCGTCGACGTCCCCGGCGTTGCGCAGCGGCGAGGTCGGCTGCAGGAGGACGACGACGTCGAAACCCGGCAGCGCGTCGAGGGCGTGCAGGACGACCTCGATCGTCGCCGCCGTGTCCGACGCCAGCGCTGCCGGGCGGGGCAAGGCATCGACGCCGCAGGCGCGTCCGGCGGCCAGGATCGCCGCGTCGTCGGAAGAGACGACGACCCGGTCGATGTCGCGCGCGCCGAGCGCGGCTTCGGCGGTCCAGGCGAGCAGCGGGCGGCCGCCGACCGGCAGAATGTTCTTGCCCGGTAGGCCCTTCGAGCCGCCGCGCGCCGGAATCAGCGCCAGCACGCGCTTGCTGCCGATCACCTGAACACCTCGTCGAAATCAGACTTGGCCTTCTCGTAGTCGGTGGCCCGGCCGATGTCGAGCCAGTAGCCGTCGACCGGGTGGCAGCGGGTGCGCCGCCCGTCCTTGGCGAGCGACTCGAACAGCGCCGGCATGTCGAAGAAGGTGTTGCGCGGAACGTGCTCGAGCGCCGGCGGCGAGAGCACGTACATGCCGGCGCTGACGACGAAGCGCTGGATCGGCTTTTCCTCGATCGACTCGATCATGCCGTCGCGCTCGCGGACGACGCCGAACGGCACCTGGATCTCGTAATCGCGCACCGCCATCGTCGCGTCGGCGCCCGAGGCGACGTGGCGGTCGACCATGTTGCCGTAGTCCTCCTTGGTCAGGAGGTCGGCGTTGGTCACGATGAGCGGTTCGCCCGGCGGCTCGGGGAGGAGGCTGAGCGCCCCCGCCGTGCCGAGGCGCTCGCGCTCGCGCAGGTAGCGGATCGACGCGCCCCATGCCGAGCCGTCGCCGAAGTGCGACTCGATCTGCTCGGCCTTGTAGTTGACGGCGAAGTAGAAGCGGCGAAATCCCTGGCCGACGTACTCGCGAACGATCGTCTCCAGCAACGGCCGCGAGCCGACCCTCAGCATCGGCTTGGGAGTCTCGCGCGTCAGCTCGTCGAGCCGGGTGCCGCGACCGCCGGCCATGATGACGACCCAGTGGTCGCGCGGTGCCGCGGCGAAGTAGTCGTCGACGATCTCGAGGCCGACGACCTGCCGCGCCGGGTTGAGGAGCGGCAGCTGGTGCAGCCCGAGCCGGCGCATCGTCGCCAGCACCGACTGCCGGCTCTCGCCCTCGGCGGCACAGGTCGGGTTGCGGTGCATCGCCGCCTCGATCGGGTCGGCGAGGCTCAGGCCGCGCAGGAGCGCGCGGCGCGCGTCGCCGTCGCTGAGCGTTCCGAGGAGGACGCGGTCGGCGTCGACCACGAGCACCATCTGGCTGCCGAGGCGGTCGATGGTCTGCAGCGCGTCGCGCAGCGACGTCGCCGGGCCGACGAGCGCCTGCTCCCAGGCCTTCATCGGGTGACCTCGCGCGCCGGGACGCCGAGCAGGGTCTGGTCGCCGGGCGAATCGGCGACGACGACGGCGCCGGCGCCAACCATCGTTCGCTCGCCGAGGCGGACGTACTGGCGGACGACGGCGCCGGCGCCGACATGGCTGCCCGCCGCCGCGACGACGCCGCCGCAGAGCAGCGCACGCGGCGCGACGTGGACGAACTCGCCGACCTCGGCGTCGTGTTCGACGACCGCCGCCGTGTTGACGATGGCGCCGGCGCCGATGCGTGCGCCGGCCTGGACGACCGACGCCGCAAGCAGCTGCGCTCCGGCGCCGATGCGCGCGAACGGCGAGACGATCGCCGACGGATGGCGGACCGCGACGAACTGCCAGCCCGCCGCTTCGAGCCGCGTCTGCACCGAGCGGCGCAGGCCATCGCAGCGCGTGCCGCCGATGCCGTTGGCGAGTCGGGTCGCCGTGCGGTCGTGGGCGGCGAGCACGGACTCGTCGCCGAGAACCGCCAGACCGCAGACGACCGCGCCTAGACGCGCCGGGTCGATGTCGACGAATCCGGCGACGCGCACATCGCTGGCGAGCAAGGCGTCGGCGACCACGGCGGCGTGGCCGCCCGAGCCGACGATGACGACGTTCTCGCTCACGGGTCGATCGGCTCGTCGACGCCGAGGTCGCGCGCCGCGCGGCGGCCGGCGAGGTCCCAGATGCGCATCGGCGAGACGCCGCCGCCGGGCCGCTTGCAGGCGAACGACGCGAGCGTCATCGGCTCGCCCGCCTTGATCGGCCGGGCCGCCACGAGGCTGCGCCGCGCCACGATCCGGTTGGCGGCTTCCTCGGGCGCCGGGCCCTTGCGCGGTGTGCCAAGCGCGGCTTCGATGGTGCGGACACCGCTGACCAGTCGAGCGAGCTCGGCGGGCTCGAGCGAGGCCTGGTGATCGGGCCCCGGCATCGTCCGGTCGAGCGTGAAATGCTTTTCGATCACCGTCGCGCCGAGCGCGACCGCGGCGAGCGCGACGTCGATGCCCAGGGTGTGGTCGGAGTAGCCGACCGGCAGGTCGAACGCGGCGGCCATCGTCGCCATCGCGCGCAAGTTGACCGCGTGCGGCGGCGCAGGGTATTGCGTCACGCAGTGCAGCAGCGTGACGCGCTCTCGCAGCGCCGCCTGCCCTGCTGCGCTGGCGAAGGCGGCGTCGAGGTCGGCCGTGCCCCTCGGCTCGTCGTCGCTCGTCAGGCCGAAGGCGATGACGGCCAGCGCCGCCTCGATCTCGCCCAGCGTCGACATTCCGGTCGAGACGATCAGCGGCTGGCGCAGCCGCGCCGCCTGGAGCAGCAGCGGGCCGCAGGTGATGTCGCCCGACGGGATCTTGATGGCCGGCATCGCCAAGGTCGCCAGGAAGGCAAGGCTCTCGGCGTCGAAGGCCGTCGACATAAAGCGGATGCCGCGCTCGCAGCAGCGCGCGAGAAGCGTTTCATGGTCGCGTGGCGCGAGCTCGAGGCGACGCAGCATCTCGAGCTGCGAGCCGGCAGCGCCGGTGTTGGCGACCTGGTAGCCGGCCTTCGGCGC
>JBDSLQ010000205.1:0-6660 GCA_039916285.1 Caldimonas sp. | reverse complement strand
AAGGGCTTCTGGGTCGCCTCTCTCATGGCCGGCATCGAGCAGTGGCTGCTGCCGCGCCTGGGCATCCACTCGCCGCCGTGGACGCTTCACCGGGCCAAGCCAGACCACGAGTACCTGCTGCCTGCGGCCGAGTGCAAGCCGATCGTCTACCCCAAGCCCGACAACGTGATCACGTTCGATCGCCTGTCGAGTGTCTTCGTCAGCAACACCAATCACGCCGAGGACCAGCCGCCGCACCTGACGCTGAAGGACCCGGGCGTCCCGGTGCGGGTCAACCTGGCCCGGTTCGCCGGGCCGGAGAGCCGGTATTGCCCGGCGGCGGTGTACGAGTACGTCAACGAGGGCGGCACCGAGCGGCTGCAGATCAACGCGCAGAACTGCGTGCACTGCAAGACCTGCGACATCAAGGACCCGACCCAGAACATCGTCTGGATTCCGCCCGAGGGCGGTGGCGGTCCCAATTACGTGGGCATGTAAGGAAGGCGCAATGGCCGAAACCGATCGGATCGAAGTATTGACGGCTGCGCGGCTCTGGCCGCCGATGATGGAATCGCTGCGCGGCGCATTCCAGGTGCACGACCGCACGCACCAGAGCGACGCCGCTGCGTTCGCCGCCGTCGCGCCGCGCATCCGCGCGATCGCGGCGAGCGGCGAATCGAAAGTGCCGCGCGAGCTGATCGCCCAGTGCCCCAGGCTCGAGATCGTGTCGGTGTTCGGCGTCGGGTACGACGGCGTCGACGTCGTCGCGGCGCGCGAGCGCGGCATCGCCGTCACGCACACGCCGAACGTCCTCAACGACGAGGTTGCCGACCTGGCGATGGCGCTCGTCCTCGCCGTCTCGCGCCGACTCGTCGAGGCCGACCGCTACGTGCGCAGCGGCGCCTGGGCGAACGGACCGATGCCGCTGGCGCGCAAGGTCAGCGGCGCGCGCTTGGGAATCGTCGGCCTCGGCCGCATCGGCATGGCGATCGCCAGGCGGGCCGAAGCGTTCGGCATGTCGATCGCCTACACCTCGCGCAACGCGAAGGCAGACACGCCCTACCCGTACTTCGCGAACGCCGAGGCGCTGGCGCGCGAGGTCGACTTCCTGGTCGTCATCACCCCCGGCGGCGCCGGCACCAGAAAGCTGATCGACGCCAAGGTGCTGGCTGCGCTCGGCAAGAAAGGCTACCTGGTCAACGTCGCCCGCGGCTCGGTCGTCGACGAGGAGGCGCTGGTCGCCGCACTGCGCGACGGCACGATCGCCGGCGCCGCCCTCGACGTGTTCGAGAACGAGCCGGACGTGCCGGAGGCGTTGCTGGCCCTCGACAACGTTGTGCTCACGCCGCACATCGGCAGCGCCACCTGGCAGACGCGGCAGGCGATGGCCGACCTCGCGTTCGGCAACCTCGAGGCGCACTTCGCAGGCAGGCCGCTGCTTTCGCCGGTGCCATGAGCGCCCCCGCACGGCCTCTCCGATGGGGGCGCTCCATCTCGCCCGGCGGGACCGGCCGCAGGCCGAGGGCGCACCCATGAACGCGACAACGGGCTTCGATCTTTCCGGCAAGCTGGCGCTCGTCACCGGCGGTGGTTCGGGACTCGGCCTGGCGATCGCGCGCGGCCTCGCCGCGGCAGGCGCACGCGTCGTCCTCAACGGGCGCACGATGGCCAGGCTCGATGCGGCCGCCGCGACTCTGCGCGCTGAGGGTCTCGCGGCCGAGGTGGCCGCGTTCGACGTCGCCGACGCCGACGCGGTGCGGAGCGGCGTCGCCGCCGCGCAGGCCTCGTTCGGGCCGGTCGACATCCTCGTCAACAACGCCGGCATCCAGCACCGTGCGGCCATCGCCGACTTCGGCGATGCCGACTGGCGCCGCCTGATGGCGACCAACCTCGACGCGCCGTTCTACATGGCGCGCGCCGTCATTCCGTCGATGCAGGCCCGGCGCGCCGGCAAGATCATCAACATCGCCTCGCTGATGTCGAGCCTTGCGCGGCCGACGACGGTGCCCTACCAGGTGAGCAAGGGCGGCATCGCGATGCTGACGCGCGGTCTCGCCGTGGAGCTCGCGCCGCACGACATCCAGGTCAATGCGATCGCGCCCGGGTTCTTCCGCACCGAGCTGAACGCGGCGCTGACGGCCAACGCGGAGTTCACCGCCTGGGTCGAGCGCCGCACGCCGGCCGGGCGCTGGGCCGAGCCGCACGAGCTGGCCGGGGCGGCGGTCTTTCTCGCCTCGCCGGCGGCGCGCTTCGTGACCGGCCAGATCCTCTACGTCGACGGCGGCTTTACCGCCGGCATGTAGCCTGCCACGGCGAGATCCTTCGACGCGCGAAGGGACGACAGAGCGCGCCGGCGCGCCCTGTCAGTCCTGACCTTCGGTCAGGGTGTGGAGCTGGAACCGGCCGTCCTTGTGAACGAGCCAGGTCTCCATGAAGCTGACCGGAGCCGTGAATCGGCTAGGTGCCGGCAGCGGCCCCGCGCGCTTGATCATTTCCACGACCGCCGCGCTGACGTCGGGGGCGTGCGACGGGCCGCGCACGAGCTTGACATGGCGGGGCTGGCCGCGGGTGTCGACGGTCGTCTCGACCACGACCACACCGTGGATCAGGGGCGGCAGCCGGCCCTTGAAGATGCGCGGCGCATAAGCCGCGTAGATGTGGCGAGCGGCGTCCAGCCGATAGGCGCGCGCATCCCCGGCGGCCGAGACCTTCTGCGTGCCGCGGTGCAGCGGCTCCGTGAGGTAGGCGACCTGGGTCGAGCATGCGCCCAGGCAGGTCGATAAAAGCAGCGCGCCGGCGCCGAGGTGAAGACGACTCATGACGATCTCCGCGCGGGTTCGACGCCGCAGAACCGAGCGGCCTCGCTGCCGTCGTGGCGCAATCAGCCGATCGGCTCAGCGTAGGAGATCGCCTTGCTGCCATGTCAGATAGGTCCTACCAGTCGACCGTCGTGCGCGCCGCCGCGTGGTGTCCGTCACGGTGTCAGCGGTAACCGAAGTTGTCGCTCAGCCCAGCGACGGTCTGACGCTAGGGCGCCCAGCCCGGCTTGCGCTTTTCGATGAACGCCTGCACGCCTTCGAGCGCGGCCTCTTCCATCATGTTGCGAGCCATCGTCCGCGCCGCGTCGTCGTACGCCGCTTCGCTGCCGGCCTCGATCTGGCGGTAGAAAAGCGCCTTGCCGAGGGCGATCGCGCCACGCGGCTTGGCGACGATCGCCGCGACGAGCGAGCCGACCGCGGCGTCGAGCGCCTCGGCCGGGGCGACGCGATTGACGAGGCCGCGCGCGCGCGCCTCCTCGGCGGAAATGAATTCGCCGGTGACGAGCATCTCGAACGCGGGTTTCCTTGCGACGTTGCGCACCAGCGGCACGCTCGGCGAGGAGCAGAACAGTCCGAGGTTGACCCCGCTCACTGCGAAGCGCGCGCTCTCCGCGGCGACGGCAAGGTCGCAGGCGGCGACGAGCTGGCAGCCGGCGGCCGTGGCGATCCCCTGCACGCGCGCGATCACCGGCACCGGCAGGCGCTGGATCGTCAGCATCATGTGCGCGCACTGCGCGAACAGCGCCTCGTAGTAGCCGAGCGAAGGGGCGGCGCGCATCTCCTTCAGGTCGTGGCCGGCGCAGAACGCCTTGCCTTCGGCGGCGATGACGACGGCGCGCGCGCTCTCGTCACCGGCGAGCGCATCGAGCTCGGCCTGCAGCGCGGCGAGCATTCCCTCGCTCAACGCATTGAAGGACTGCGGCCGGTCGAGTGTGAGCGTTACGACGCCGCGCTTGTCGACCACGCGCCGCACGAAGGGGGCGAGCTCCGTCGAGACCCTGTCGTTCATGGCTGCTTTCCTTCCACTTCCTGGTCGTTGGCCGCCGCGGAGCGGACACGCTCGCGCAGCTGGAACTTCTGGATCTTGCCGGTTGCCGTCTTCGGGATCGCCTCGAAGCGGATCTCGCGCGGCACCTTGTAGCCGGCGAGGAGCTGGCGGCAGTGCGCGACCAGCTCGGCGGCCGTGACGCTGGCGCCGGACTTGAGCTCTACGAAGGCGAGCGGCGTCTCGCCCCACTTCGGATCGGCCCGGGCAACCACCGCGCACGCGACGACGTCGGGGTGGCGGTAGAGCGCATCCTCGACCTCGATCGAGCTGATGTTCTCGCCGCCCGAGATGATGATGTCCTTGCTGCGGTCCTTGATCTTGACGTAGCGGTCGGCCTCGATCACGGCGAGGTCGCCGGTGTGGAACCAGCCGCCGGCGAAGGCGGCCGCTGTCGCCTTCGCGTTCTTCAGGTAACCCTTCATCACGATGTTGCCGCGGATCATGATTTCGCCCATCGTCTCGCCGTCCGCCGGCAACTCGCGCATGGTCGCCGGATCCATGACCGTCATGCCTTCCTCGAGACCGTAGCGAACGCCTTGGCGGCCGTTCAGCCGAGTCTGCTCGGAGAGCGACTCGCCCTGCCACGCGTCCCGCTTCACCGCGACCGTCGCCGGACCGTACACCTCGGTCAGGCCGTAGACATGGGTGATGTCGAAGCCTATCCGCGCCATGCCCTCGATCATCGACGCGGGCGGCGCGGCGCCGGCCACCATCGCCCTCACCTTCTGCGTGATCCCGGCGCGCAGCTCGGCGGGCGCGGCGATCAGCAGGTTGTGGACGATCGGCGCGCCGCAGTAGTGGTCGACGCGCTCCTCGCGGATCGCAGCCAGGATCGCCGCCGCCTCGACCTTGCGCAGGCAGACCTGGGTGCCGCCGAGCAGCGCCACCGTCCACGGGAAGCACCAGCCGTTGCAGTGGAACATCGGCAGCGTCCACAGGTAGCGCGGGAAGTGCGGCATGGTCCAGGTCGCCGCGTTGCAGACCGCGTTCAGGTAGGCGCCGCGATGGTGGGTGACGACGCCTTTCGGATCGCCCGTCGTGCCCGACGTGTACGAGACCGCGATCGCGTCCCACTCGTCGGCCGGGCCAGCGAGCGCCGGCAGCGGCGCATGGGCGGCGAGGAGGGCCTCGTACTCGTGGGCGCCGAGACGGTCGCCCGGTCCCGTGTACTCGCTGTCGCAGACGTCGACGACGACCGGCCTGCGGCCGTGCGTCTCGGCGAGGATGCGCAGCGCCGGGGCGACGACCGGTGCCAACTCGCGGTCGGCGATCAGCACGGCGCACTCGCAATGGTTCAGCTGCCAGGCGATGAGGGTGGCGTCGAGGCGGGTGTTGAGGGTGTTGAGAACGGCGTTCAGCGCCGGCACCGCGTAGTGCGCCTCGACCATCTCGGGCGTGTTGTGGAGCATCGCGCTTACCGTCGTGCCGCGACCGACGCCGAAGGAGCGCAGTGCCGCCGCCAGGCGGGCGGCGCGATCGCGCGTATCGCGCCAGCTGTAGCGGCGCCGGCCATGGACCACCGCCTCGAGATCGCCGAAGACCTCGGCGCTGCGCTCGACGAAGCTGGTCGGCGAGAGCGCGACGAAGTTCGCGGCGGTCTTGTCCAGGCCCTGCTCGTAGATGCTCATGGTCGGCGGCAATGAATCGAATCGCCATTGTCCCGCCGCAACCGACAGCGTGCGGGGCGGGCAAACGCGGGGCGTCGCGGGCTCTCCCGGCGGCGATCCCATGGCATCCTCGGCCCGGCGAACCCCCGCCGACGACAGGAGATGCGATGACGGAGGTCCTGGAGACGCTGCGAGACGAGTTCTCGGACGTGTCCGATCCGGCGCAGCTGACGCGCCTCGTCTTGCGGCTACTCCTCGCCGCTGCGCTCGGCGGCGCGCTCGGCTACGAGCGTGAAAAAAGCGGCAAGGCAGCTGGCATGCGGACCCATATGCTGGTGGCGATCGGCGCCGCGCTCTTCGTGCTGGTGCCGCAGCAAGGCGGCATGGTGGTCGCCGACATGAGCCGGGTGATCCAGGGGATCGTCACCGGCGTCGGCTTCCTCTGCGCCGGCGCGATCATCAAGCACCGGTCGGATCAAAGTGTTCAGGGCCTGACGACCGCGGCCGGCGTCTGGATGACGGCCGCGATCGGCATCGCCTGTGGCCTCGGTCGCGAGGCGACCGCGGTGATCAGCACCGTTCTAGCGCTGATCGTTCTCAGCGGCGTCCCGCACCTCTTTGGCAAGAACGAAACGGGCGGCGAGATCGACCACAAGGACGACGGCGACAACCGGGGCTCGTAGACCCGGCGGCATCTCTTCGACGCGAACAATCAGGCAGCCGAGGCGGAGAGCGCCTGGTCGATGTCCCAGAGGATGTCGTCGATGTGCTCGAGGCCGACCGAGATGCGCACCATGTCATGGGGCACGCCGGCCGCGAGCTGCTGCGCTTCGTCGAGCTGGCGGTGCGTCGTCGACGCCGGATGGATGACGAGCGTGCGCGTGTCGCCGATGTTGGCGAGGTGGCTCATCAGCTGCGCCGCCTCGATGAAGGCGATGCCTGCCGAAAGCCCGCCGCGGACGCCGAAGGCAAGCAGCCCGGAGGCGCCCGGGACGCCGCCGACCGGCCGCATCTGGCGCACCACGAGCCCGTGTTGCGGGTGATCCGGCAAGCCCGGGTAGTTGACCCAGCCGACGCGCGGATGCGATTGCAGGAAGCGCGCGACCGCGAGCGCGTTGGCGCAATGCCGCTCCATGCGCAGCGGCAGCGTCTCGATCCCTTGCAGAACCTGCCACGCACTCGTCGGCGCCAGCGCGGCGCCGTAGAC
>JBDSLQ010000204.1:0-6496 GCA_039916285.1 Caldimonas sp. | reverse complement strand
CCGAGGAACTTCGGATCGCTCGACGGGTAGGCGCCCAGGCCCATCAAGGTGTTGGTGCAGGGAAAGCCGAGCAGATCGACGAGTTCGCGCAGCTCGGCCGAGGCGTTGCCGAGGACGACGCCGCCGCCGGTGTAGATGTACGGTCGCTTGGCGGCGAGGAGCAGCTGGGCCGCCTTCCTGATCTGGCCGCTGTGCCCCTTTTTCACCGGGTTGTACGAGCGCATCTCGACGCTTGCCGGATAGTGGAACGGCGCCCGCGCCATCGACACGTCCTTCGGGATGTCGACCACCACCGGGCCCGGTCGGCCGGTGCGGGCGATGTGGAACGCCTTTTTCAGCGTCCCGGCCAGCTCGCGGACGTCTTTGACGAGGAAGTTGTGCTTGACGATCGGCCGGGTGATGCCGACGGTGTCGCATTCCTGGAAGGCGTCGAGGCCGATCGCCGGCGTCGGCACCTGGCCGGTGACGATCACCATCGGGATGGAATCCATGTACGCGGTGGCGATGCCGGTGACGGCGTTCGTCACCCCGGGCCCGGAGGTGACCAGGGCGACGCCGACCTCCCCGGTGGCGCGCGCATAGCCGTCGGCGGCGTGGACCGCGGCCTGCTCATGGCGAACCAGGACGTGCTGGATCGTCTCCTGCTTGTAGAGCGCGTCGTAGATGTAGAGGACGGCGCCGCCCGGGTAGCCCCAGAGGTAGCGCACGTTCTCCGCCTGCAGGCAACGGACGAGGATCTCGGAGCCGTTCGGCTCGGCGGGCGTGGGGGCGGGGGTGGCGGCCGCGGCGGGCGCGCGCTTCAGCGGGGACGCTGAGGTTTCCATGATCTTCACCTCTGTGAATTTCTCTGACGAAAAACCATCGGTGCACCTTTCCTCGCCCTCGTGAGGCGGGTGCGGTGCCTGAGCGATCGCCGGAGGCCGCCACGCTTTGGGCGGCCGGACGATCGAAAACTGTCGTGCAACCGGCAATTATCGCATCGCTCGCAGCAGCTTCGCGTTCAACCCGGCCCTCGAAAGTGCCGATGTGATAATCGCGCGCCCCGAGTTGCTGCACATGGCGCTCCTTCCTTGGCGACCGACAAAGAACTGTCCGACTTTCTGAAGAGCGTCGAGAAGCGTGCCTGGAAGCGGGCCGTCTACGCCGTCCGCGACGACGACGCCGCCCTCGACATCGTCCAGGACACGATGATCCGGCTCTCGCAGAAATACGCCGATCGCCCCGCCGCCGAGCTGCCGCTGCTGTTCCAGCGCATCCTCTCCAACGCGACGATGGACTGGTTCCGGCGCCAGAAGGTGCGCAACCAGGTGGTGCGCAATTTCTCGGACTTCGAGGGCGCAGCCGGCAAGGACGACGACTTCGACATCCTGGAGACCCTGGAAGCCCTCGGCGGCCCGCTCCAATCCGAGAGCGCGGCGGATTCCGTTTCTCGGGCTCAGATCTTGCAAACCATCGAGGCCGAGGTCGCGCTCCTTCCCGGCCGTCAACGCGAGGCCTTTCTCCTGCGTTACTGGGAGGAACTCGATGTCGCCGAGACCGCCGCCTCGATGGGGTGTTCCGAAGGAAGCGTCAAGACGCACTGCTCGCGGGCAGTGCATGCCTTGGCCAAGGCCCTGAAGGCGAAGGGAATAACGACATGAAGAACGACAGCACGTACAAGGCCGCGGCCCGCGAAGCCGCGGAGTTCCGCTTTGCCCGCAGCATTGCCGCGTGCCTCAGCGCCAGCGCCGAGACCGTCGCGCCCGATGTCGCCGAGCGGCTCCGCTTCGCGCGCGAGAAATCGCTCGAGATCGCCCGCCGGGCGCACCGGGACCAGGGCGTCGGCGTCACCGCGTCGGGTGCCGCCATCGCCGGCTTCAGCCAGTCGCAATGGTGGCTGCGCTTCGCCTCGGTGTTGCCGCTGGTGGCGCTTGTCGGTGGCCTGGTCCTGATCCAGGACTGGCAGAACCGCACCCAGATCTCGGTCGCGGCCGAGGTCGACGAAGCCCTGCTCGGCGACGACCTGCCGATCACTGCCTACCGCGATCCCGGTTTCTCGGAGTTCCTGAAGGCGCCTCCGAACGAATGAGGCGAGCGGCGATGACGCGCGAGCCTGACCTGCGAAGTCGCGCCCTGCCCCTCAAATCCGCGCGGCGCGCCGCGATCCGGATCGCTGCCTGCGTAGCTCTGGCGGCATTCGCGGCCCACGCCGCCGCGCAGGTGGCGCGCGCCTCCTCTGCGGTCGCCGCCGTGCCTCGCGAAGACGGCGTCCGCTGGCAGGCGCTGACGCCAGCGCAGCGCGCGGCGCTCGCGCCCCTGCAACGTGACTGGCCGAGCATCGACGCGCCGCGCAAGCTGAAGTGGATCGCGATTGCCGGCCGCTTCGACACGCTCTCGCCGGAAGAGCGCGCGCGCATCACCGAGCGCATGGCCGAGTGGTCCAAGCTGACGCCCGCCGAGCGCGGTCAGACCCGCCTTCGCTTCGAGGAGGCGCGCCAACTGCCCGTCCCCGACCGCGGCGAGCGCTGGCGCGCCTACCAGGCGCTGCCGCCGGAGCAGCGCCAGCAGCTTGCCGCCCGTGCCGCCACGGCCGCCAGCGCGCCGCGCGAAGCCGCGTCGAAGCCGGCCAGAGGCGCGCGCGACAGCAAGGAAGCCAAGTTCAACGTCGTCCCCAACCCCGCCCTGTCACAAGCGCCCCGCCCGGTCGCGCCGACGATGGTCCAGGCCGCTCCCGGCGCGACGACGACGGTAATCACGCGCCGGCCGGCGCCGCCGCCTCACCAGCAGTCCGGCATGCCGAAGATCGCGACGACGCCGGAGTTCGTCAACCGCTCCACCTTGCTGCCGCGGCGCGGCCCCCAGGCCGCGGCGGTGACCTCGGCGGCGGCGCCCCGGCCCGCGCCGCAAGCCACGAATCCCGCTTCCGCCGCGCCGCGATGACCGCGGAAGACGGCGGCGGCGGCCTCGCCGTGGGTCGCGCCGCGACACCTTCGCTCGGCCGGCGCATGGCGTGCTTCGTCTACGAAGCGACGCTCCTGTTCGGCGTGGCGCTGATACCGGGCTTTCTCGGCGCCTTCTTCTTCGCCCAGACCGGCCAGCGCCACCCGCTGCAGAGCGACACCGCGCTGCGCGTCTACGCGCTGGTCCTTTACGGGGTCTACTTTGTCTGGCTCTGGTCGGCTCGGGGCCAGACGCTGGCGATGCAGACGTGGCGCATCCGCCTCGTCACGGGTGCCGGCGGGCAGGTATCACAAGGACGCGCGCTGCTGCGTTACATCGCCTGTTGCTGCGCCTGGTTCGGCCCGGCGACGTTGCTCGCATCGGCGCTGCAGTGGCCACCAGCACAAAGCCTGGGGGCGGTCGCGGCGGGGATCACCGGCTGGGCCTTGCTCGCACTGCTCGAGCCCGAGCGGCAGTTCTGGCACGACCGCTTTTGCGGCACGCGCCTGATGAAGGCGGATCTGCAGGCCGGAGGCGGCGTTACACCGCGTCCTCGTTGACCTCACCGGTGCGGATCCGCACCACGTGATCGATCTGGGTCACGAAGATCTTGCCGTCGCCGATCTTGCCGGTCTTGGCCGCTTTGACGATGGCGTCGATGCAGCGCTCGGAGTCGTCGTCCTTGACGACGACCTCGATCTTGACCTTGGGCAGGAAGTCGACGACGTACTCGGCGCCGCGGTAGAGCTCGGTGTGGCCCTTCTGCCGACCGAAGCCCTTGACCTCGGTGACGGTGAGCCCGGAGACGCCGATCTCGGCCAGGGCCTCGCGAACTTCCTCGAGCTTGAATGGCTTGACGATGGCGGTGATCTGCTTCATGGCCCGGCTCCGCGAGGAATTCGATGCGACCGAGTTTAGGCCAAGGCCCCGGCACCGGGCGCCAGCGGCGCCACGACGGACTTCGACCTAACATCGTTCCAGGGACCCGCTGATGCCGACGGCCGACGAGGAATACGTGATCCGGGTCTTCGACGACCCGGGCGAGATCGACGCGCCGACCTGGGACTCGCTGGTCGCGGCGCAATCCTCGGCGACGCCGTTCGTGTCGATGGCGTATCTGCGCGCCCTGCACGAATCGGCAAGCGCGGTCGGCGCGACCGGGTGGGCACCGCACTTCCTCGCCCTCGAGCGCGGCGGCGCGCTCGTCGCCGCGTGCCCGCTCTACCTCAAGGACCACTCCTACGGCGAATACGTGTTCGACTGGGCCTGGGCTGACGCTTACCGGCGCCACGGCCTCGAGTACTACCCCAAGCTGCTCGACGCCATTCCGTTCACGCCCGTGCCCGGGCCGCGGCTGCTGGCGCGAACGCCCGAGCACCGGCTGCTGTTGCTGCGCGCGATCGAGCAGCTGGCGCGCTCGGCGCAGCTCTCGTCGGCACACCTGCTCTTCCTCGACGACGCCGACCAGGCCGCGGCGCGCGCGGCGGGCTGGTCATTGCGCAGCACGGTCCAGTTCCACTGGAGCAACCGGGAGCCCGCTCCCTACGCCGACTTCGCCGATTTCCTTGCCGGCATGCAGCGCGACAAGCGCAAGAAGATCCAGCAGGAGCGGCGCCGCGTCGCCGACGCTGGCGTGACGTTCACCGTCGCGACGGGCGACGCGATCGCCACGGCCGACTGGGACTTCTTCTACCGCTGCTACACCCTTACCTACCGCGCGCACCACTCGACGCCCTACCTGACGCGCGACTTCTTCGCCCGGGCCAGCGCGACGATGGCGCGCCACTGGCTGCTCTTCACCGCCTGGCGGTCGGGCCGGCGCGTCGCCGCCTCGCTGATCGCGATCGATCCCGAGCGAAAGACCGCCTTCGGCCGCTACTGGGGCGCCCTCGAGCAGATCAACTGCCTGCATTTCGACGCCTGCTACTACCAGCCACTCGACTGGTGCATCGCGCACGGCTACCGGCGCTTCGAAGGCGGCGCGCAAGGCGAGCACAAGATGGCGCGCGGCCTGCTCCCGGTGCAGACCTGGTCCGCGCACTGGCTCGCCCACCCGCGCTTCGCGCGCGCCATCGACGACTTCATCGCCCGCGAGGGCGCAGGCGTCGAGAGCTATCTCGACGAGCTCAACGAACGCCGGCCCTTCAAGACCGCCGCCGAGCCGGCAGGCTGAGCGCCCGCAGCGCGCTCAACCCTTTGTCGCCCGGCCCGCCGCGTAGCTGGCGATGCCGCTCTTTACCTCGGCACGTGCCGCCTCGGGCCCTTCCCAGCCGCTGACCTTCACCCACTTGCCGGGCTCGAGGTCCTTGTAATGCTCGAAGAAGTGCTGGATCTGCTTCAGGCGCAGCTCGTTCATGTCGGCGGGCTTCTGCCAGTGCTTATAGATCGGCAGGATCTTGTCGATCGGCACCGCCAGCAACTTGGCGTCGCCGCCCGCCTCGTCTTCCATCTTCAGCACGCCGATCGGCCGACACGTGACGACGATGCCCGCCGTCAGCGGAAACGGCGTGATGACGAGAACGTCGACCGGGTCGCCGTCGTCGGCCAGCGTCTGCGGCACGTAGCCGTAGTTGCACGGATAGTGCATGGCCGTGCTCATGAAGCGGTCGACGAACATCGCGCCGCTCTCCTTGTCGACCTCGTACTTGATCGGGTCGGCATTCATCGGGATCTCGATGATCACGTTGAACTCGTCGGGGGCGTGTGCGCCGGGGGTGACGTTGTGCAGGCTCATGGCGGACGACGCATCGAAGTGAAGCGTCGATGGTAAGCGCGCGTCGCATGGCATGAGCCGCCGGCGGTGGACCCGGCCGAGCTCGCGCCGCATCCCTTAACATTCGGAGGTTTGCCCGAGCACGCGCGTTTTTCACGTCGGCCGGGCAATACCCGGGCGAATCGCGCAGATTCGATAAATCGAACGAGGAAGGAACTCTCTTGATCTCCACCACGACGTCGCTCTACATTGCCCTGGCCTGCGGCCTGGCCGCAGTCCTCTACGGCTTCGTGCAGCGAAGCTGGATCCTCAGCCAGAGTGCCGGCAATGAGCGCATGCAGGAGATCGCCGCGGCGATCCAGCAGGGCGCGGCGGCCTATCTCGCGCGCCAGTACAAGACGATCGCCATGGTCGGCGTCGTCCTCGCGATCCTGATCTTCGTCTTTCTCGACCGCATCACCGCCGCCGGTTTCGTGCTCGGTGCCGTGCTTTCGGGCGCGTGCGGCTTCATAGGCATGAACATCTCGGTGCGTGCCAACGTCCGCACCGCCCAGGCCGCCACCCGAGGCATCGGCCCAGCGCTCGACGTCGCCTTCAAAGGCGGCGCGATCACCGGCATGCTCGTCGTCGGCCTCGGCCTGATCGGCGTCGGCGCATTCTTCTGGTACGTCAGCGGCGGCGGCGTCAAGGTCGACCCGGACGCCCTCAAGCCGCTCCTCGGCTTCGCCTTCGGCGCTTCGCTGATCTCGATCTTCGCCCGGCTCGGCGGCGGCATCTTCACCAAGGGCGCCGACGTCGGCGCCGACCTGGTCGGCAAGGTCGAGGCCGGCATCCCCGAGGACGACCCGCGCAACCCCGCGGTGA
>JBDSLQ010000203.1:0-3279 GCA_039916285.1 Caldimonas sp. | reverse complement strand
CGTGCCGGCCGCGAACCTGCTCGGCGAGGAAGGGCAGGGCCTGAAGATCGCGCTTTCCGGTCTCGAGGGAGGCAGGATCGGCATCGGCGCGCAGGCGATCGGCATGGCACGGGCGGCGTTCGAGGCGGCCCTCGCCTACGCCAAGGAGCGCGTCGCCTTCGGCAAGCCGATCTTCGAGCACCAGGCGGTGCAGTTCCGCCTCGCCGAAATGGCGACCCGCATCGAGGCGGCGCGCCAGCTCGTCCACCACGCGGCGAGCCTGAAGGACGCGGGCCGGCCGTGCCTGAAGGAAGCAGCGATGGGCAAGCTGATGGCGAGCGAGATGGCCGAGCGCGTCTGCAGCGACGCGCTCCAGATCTTCGGCGGCTACGGCTACGTCAACGACTTCCCGGTCGAGCGCATCTACCGCGACGTTCGCGTCTGCCAGATCTACGAAGGCACGAGCGACGTCCAGAAGATCCTGATCGGCCGGGCGCTCGCCTGAGCGACCGGCGAGGACGCGCATGGACGAGCGCCGCGCTCGCGAGGTCATGCTGCTCGAGGCGTTCGAGACGGCGCAGCCGGCGAGCGCGAGCTGGAGCGACGACGACCGCCGCTGGGCCGATCGCGTCGCGCTCGAGGCGGCGCCGCCGGGCGGCGCGCCGTCGGCCTTCATCGCGACGCGCGCCGGCCATGCCTTGCAGCGCCTGGCGTCGCGCGAGCCGGCGCTTGTTCGCGCGTACGCGCTGCCGGCGTGGCGCGCCGGCGCTGTCATCGCGATCGGGCTGGTCGCCTTCGTGCTGGGCATCGCCGCCGACGCGATCGGCAGCGCGCGGCTCATCAACCTGCTGGCACCGCCGCTCTGGGGCGTCCTGGTCTGGAACCTCGTTGTCTACGCGCTGCTGATCGTGCTGCCGCTCATGCGGCTGGCACGCCGCGGGTCGATGCACCGCGGGCCGATCGTTCGCGCCGCCGAAGCGCTGCTGCGCGTGCGCCAGCGGTTGCCGCGGGTGGCGGGCGAGGGTGCGGCGGCGCGTCGCTTCGCCGCGCTCTGGGGGGCGCGCAGCCGCGGCCTGGCGCTCGTTCGCGCCGAAGCGGCGCTGCACATCGCTGCAGCCGCGCTGGCGCTCGGCCTGATCGCCGGCCTCTACGCGCGCGGCCTGGTCCTCGACTATCGCGCCGGCTGGGAGAGCACCTTCCTCGACGCTGCGACGGCGCACGCGCTCGTCGGCACCGCACTCGGCCCGGCGTCGGCGCTGAGCGGCATCGCCCTGCCCGATGCGGCGTCGTTTGCCGCGCTGCGGATCGCGCCCGAAACGCCGGCAGCGGGCGCTCCGGCTGCGCCCTGGATCCACCTCGTCGCGCTCACGCTCGGTCTCGGCGTCGTCGCGCCGCGTCTCGTCCTCGCGCTCGTTTCCGGGATCGCCGCGGCGTGGCGATCGCGGCGCTTCGCCCTGCCGCTCGACGACCCCTACTTCCAGCGCCTGTTGCGCCTCGGCGGCGGCGCGGCGGCTCGCGTCGTCGTCTTTCCCTACGCGGCGACACCGTCGCCGCAGGCGACGCTCGGCCTGCGCGCGCTGCTGGAGGCGACGTTCGGCGGAACGAGCCGCCTCGACGTGCGCATCGCCCCGCTCGTCGCCTTCGGCGCGGAGGACGACGCGCGGTCCGGCCTCGGCCCTGACACGACGCACGCGATCGCGCTGTTCGACCTCGGAGCGACGCCGGAGGCCGAACACCACACGCGCTTCCTGCAGACGCTCGCTGCGGCGCTGCCGAAAGGGGCCGTGCTCGGTGCGATCGTCGACGCCGCGGCGTTTCAGCGCCGCTTCGCCGGTCTCGACAGCCGCCTCGCCGAGCGCCGCGAGGCCTGGCGCCTCTGGGGCGATGGCGCGGGCATCGCGGCGTTGACGGTCGACCTCGAATCCGCCGATGTCGCCAGCGCCGAGCCGTACCTGCAGGCCGCCCTCGCCCGCCCGCCGGAGCCGCGCCGATGAGCACGCCGGCCGGTACCGTCTCGCTCAGCCTCGTCTCGCACACCAACGCGGGCAAGACGACGCTGGCGCGGACGCTGCTCGGCCGCGACATCGGCGAGGTGCGCGACGCGCCGCATGTCACCGAGTTCGCCGATGCACACGTCCTGGTCGAGACGCCGCAAGGCGACCGGCTGCTCCTGTGGGACACGCCCGGCTTCGGCGACAGCATTCGGCTCGTGCGCAGGCTGCGCCAATCCGAGGGGCCGATCGGCCGCTTCCTGAGCGAGGTGTGGGACCGCTGGCGCGACCGGCCGTTCTGGGCCAGCCAGCAGGCGATCCGCAACACGCGCGACGAGGCCGACGTGCTGCTCTACCTCGTCAACGCGTCGGAAACGATCGAGGCCGCCGGCTACGTGCAGCCGGAGATGGAGCTGCTCGGCTGGATCGGCAAGCCCGTCGTCGTGCTGCTCAACCAGCTCGGCGCGCCGCGCCCCGGCGACGTCGAGGCGGCCGAGGTGGCGCGCTGGCGCGCCGGTCTCTCCGCCTTCGGCCACGTGCGCGCCGTGCTGCCGCTCGACGCGTTCGCGCGCTGCTGGGTGCAGGAGCTGACGCTGTTCGCGGCCGTCGAGACTGCCCTGCCTGAAGGCAAGCGTGCGACGATGGCGCGCTTGTGCGCGGCCTGGCGCGCGCGCCGTGTCGCGACCTTCGACGCCTCCGTGCAAGCGATCGCCGCGAGCCTGGCGCGGATCGCGACGATGCGCGAGGCGGTACCGGATGCGGGAGGCGTGCGCGCTCGCCTGCGCCAGGCCGGCGCCGCGCTCGGCCTCGGCACGGCCGAGCCGGGGCCGGCGGCGCAGGCGCAGCGCGAGCTCGCCGCGCGTCTCGACGACGAGGTGCGCGCCAACACGCGCGAGCTGCTCACCCTGCACGGCCTCGGCGGCAGCGCAGAGGGCGAGATCCGCGATCGTCTTGCGGCCGGCTTCGACCTGCGCCTTCACCTCGACGAGACCGAGGCGGCGATGTGGGGCGGGGCGGTGACGGGCGCGCTCGTCGGCTTGAAGGCCGATCTGCTGAGCGGCGGGATGACGCTCGGCGGCGGCCTGATCGCCGGCGGCGTGCTGGGTGCGCTCGGCAGCGCAGGCCTGGCGCGTTGCGTCAATCTCGTTCGCGGCACCGGCCGCTCGTTCGTCACCTGGAACGCGGCCGCGATCGACACGATGGTCGAGGCGGGGGTCCTGCGCCTCCTCGCCGTCGAGCACTTCGGCCGCGGCCGCGGCGACTGGGTGCAGGGCGAAGCGCCGCCGCACTGGGTCGGCGTCGTCGCCGC
>JBDSLQ010000202.1:0-5813 GCA_039916285.1 Caldimonas sp. | reverse complement strand
GCAGGGGCAGGTAGTTGGCGACCAGCGTGACGAAGCCGGTGCGCCCCGCCTCGTAGCTGTTGAACATGTAGAAATCGGTGCCGTCGACCTTCGGGGTCGCGGTGATGGAAGGCGCTTCCCGATGGCTGGATGCATGGGCCGGCAGCGCGACGGTGGCGCACAGCGCGGCGACGGCGGCGACGACCGGCAACAGTCGTTGCGCCGGGCAATTCGTTTTCTTCATTCCTTGACTCCTCGTTGGATACTGACGGGCTGACGAAGTGGATCGGCTCGGTCCGGGCAGGGCATCCGAAAGGATCACGGGGGGGCTTACGCCAGCCGCTCAGCCTTGGATGCGTCGAACCGCTGAAATACTCGGAAAATCGTCCGAGCCCTGGGCAGACTGAAGCTTGTCGGGGGTGCCGGTAAGACCGGGACGCATGCGGCGACCTAGCCGCACCTCCATTCGCGGTAGTCGACATGAAGCCCTTTCTTCGGCGCACTTCTTCACTTCGCCACGCCCCCGGCCTCGCGCTCTCCATGGTCGTGGCCGGTTTGGGCTTCGGGCAGGGCCTGGCGCGGGCCGCCGAAGCCTGCACGGCGGCCAGCCCGCGCCAGGTGGCCCCGGTGGTCGAGCTCTACACGTCGGAAGGATGCAACTCGTGCCCGCCTGCCGATCGCTGGCTTTCGAAGCTCAAGTCCGACCCGACGGTGGTGGCCCTCGCCTTCCATGTCGACTACTGGGACCGCCTCGGCTGGAAAGACCGCTTCGCCAGCGCGGCGTTCACCGCGCGCCAGGCGGCGCAGCAGGCGAGCAACGGCGCGCGCTTCAGCTACACGCCGCAAGTCGTCGTCGACGGCCGGGACCGCACCGACTGGTCGCGGGCGGCGGTGCCCGCGCCGACACGGCAAGCGGCGCTCGTCGACGTCGTGCTCGCGCACCAGGGCGAGCGGTTCGTCGCCACCGTCACGCCGGCGCCCGGCTCGCCGGAACGGCTCGCCGCCTACTGGGCCGTCACCGAGCAGGGCCACGTGACCGCGGTGAAGGCCGGCGAGAACGACGGCAGCACCCTGCATCACGATTTCGTCGTGCGCGACTACGAGACGGTGCCTGCCTGGGCGGCGCGAGGCGGCGCCGCGACCCTGCGCTTCAAGCCGGCGACAGCGCCCGACGCGGCGCACCCGCGCAGCATCAACCTCGTCGTCGTGGACGCCGCGACAGGTCGCCCCGTCCAGGCGGTCAAGATCGGCTGCTGAGCTCTAGCTCGGGCGCTCCTTCCTGGCCGCCTTGACGTGAAAGCCGAGGCGGGGAAAGTGAACGTGGACCCGGCCGGCGCGCTCGTCGTCGCGGGCGATGACGACTTCCTCGCCGTCGAGGCCGACGATCCCACCGGCGATCTCGTCGTGTGCGTAGTCGGCGGCAACGACGGTGACTTGATCGCCCGCCGCGAAGCCGGCGCCCGAGGCGATCGACGTCGGCGCGTGGCCCACGCTGCGGGCGGCGAGCGCGATTGCCTCGTCGCTTCCCATCGGCGTCGACTTGCCGTGCCCGAACGCGGCCACCCGCTCGAACCAGTCGACGACCTTCGGACAGGCGCCCAGCATCGCCGCGATCGGCGGCGCTCGCCGCATGAACCAGATCGACTGGGCCGCGGAGAAGTCGGCGATCGATGCGACGCTGCCGATCAGGAACAGCCGGCCATCCGCAAGCATCGCCTCGAGCCGGCGCAGGTACTCGGCGAGCGCAGTGGCGCCGTCGTGCTGCGGCGCGCGGCGCAGCGACGGGGTCATCGCCGCGCGATCGGCGCCGAACGCCTTCACGTACTCGGGCGGCGCGCCGGCAAAGAGGTGCGCAGCGCCGGCCGGCTGCATCGTGTAAGGCACCGCCGTCCAGAAGAAGGTCGAGTCGGCCCACTGGGCGACGATCTCGGCGAGGCCGGCGCTTCCGGCCGGATAGAGAGGCGGCTCCGGCGCGAGGCGATCGATGACGCGGCACATCAGGAGCGAATCGCAATAGATGTCGGCGCCGATCTGCATGAACGGCGTGCGCCGATAGCCGCCGGTCAGGGCCACGACGTCGGGCTTGGGCATGATCCTGGGCACGATGACGGATCGCCAGCGCAGGCCCTTCATGCCGAGGACGAGGCGCACCTTCTCCGAGAAGGGCGACGTCTCGTAGTGGTGGAGGACGAGGTCGTCGCGGCCCGCTGGCCCTCCATCGGCGCGTTCCATGGCGCCGCGCCTAGACCAGCCTGACCAGCTGCTTGCCGAAGTTCCTGCCCTTCAGCAGGCCGAGGAACGCCTCCGGTGCCGAAGCGATTCCTTCGGCGACGCTCTCGCGGTACTTCAGCTTGCCGGTCCCGACAAGCATGCCGAGCTCCTTCAGCGCCTCCGGCCAGATTTCCATGTGCTCGCTGACGATGAAGCCCTCGATCCTCAGGCGCGACTGCAGGATCAGCTGCGGCTGCTGCAACGGGATCGGCTGGCCGTCGTAGCCGCTGATCATTCCGCACAGGGCGATGCGGCCGAACGCGTTCATCCGCGCCAGCGTCGCATCGAGCACCGCGCCGCCGACGTTCTCGAAACAGGCGTCGACGCCGTCCGGTGTCGACGCCTTCAGCGCCTCGTACAGCGCCTTCGGGTCGCCGCTCTTTCCCATCGGGGCCTTGTAATCGATGCAGGCATCGAAACCGAGCTCGCGCGTGACGTAGCTGCACTTGTCGGCGCCGCCGGCGATCCCGACCGCGCGGCAGCCGCGCGCCTTGGCGAGCTGACCGACGACGCTCCCGACGGCGCCGCTCGCGGCGCTGACGACGATCGTCTGGCCGGGCTGCGGCGCGCAGATCTTCGTCAGGCCGTACCAGGCGGTGACGCCGGGCATGCCGACGGCTCCGAGGTAGGCCGAAAGCGGCACCCGGCTGGTGTCGACCTTGCGCAGCGAGCCCGGAATGCCGGCGTCGACGATCGAATACTCCTGCCAGCCGCCGAAGCCGACGACGGAGTCGCCCGCCTTGTAATCGGGATGCCGGGACGCGGCGACGACGCCGACGGTGCCGCCCTGCATCACCTTGTCGAGCGGCTGCGGCTGCGCGTAGCTCTTGGCGTCGTTCATGCGGCCGCGCATGTACGGGTCGAGGCTCAGGAAATGGTGCCGGACCAGCACCTGGCCTTCGCCTGGCGTGCCGAGCGGTTGCTCGAGCATGCGGAAGTTGGCGCTGCTCGCTTCGCCGCTGGGGCGCGAGACGAGGTGGATCTGCCGGTTGATGTCTGCCATGTCGATGTCCTTCAGTCGGATGCGTTGAGGCGCTGGATGCGCTTGCCGCCCGCCGGCAGGCCCCTCAGGTACTTGAACGTGCCGCTCGCATGGGCGAGGAGCTGGCCGTCGGCGTCGGTGATGGAGCCCTCGCAGAACGCCAGCGATGCCGTGCGGTGCAGCCGCCTGCCGCTGGCGACGATGCGGCCGAGGGCAGGCCGCAGGAAGCTCGTCTTCATCTCTACCGTGACGACGCCTGACGTCTCGGCAATGCCGTCGTCGCCGGGAGCGCGCGCCGCGTGCGCCATGGCGACGTCGAGCAGCGTCATCGTCACGCCGCCATGGGCGACGCCCCACGAGTTGGTGAGCTCCTCGCGCAACTGCAGCGCGATTTCAGCCTCGCCGCGCTCGAAGCGCAGCAGCTCGAAGCCGAGCATCTCGACGAAGGGGATGTGGACCTGGAAATTCATCGCGCAGCCAGGACCTGCAGGGTGCCGGGCCGCCCCAAGCCCGGCCCCGCCCCCTCGGGGCGCAGCGAACGTACTCGTGAGGCGCCATCGGGCTCCATCCCTAGGCGGCGATGATCGCCGAGACGCCGCCGTCGATCGGCAGCACCTGCCCGGTGATGTGCTTGCCGGCCTGCGACGCGAACAGCAGGGTGGCGCCCTTCAGATCGTCGTCGTCGCCGATGCGCAGCAGCGGCGCGTGGCCGGCCAGGCTCTCGGCGCCGATCCGGTCGATCGTCCCCCTTGTCATCTTGCTCGGGAACATGCCAGGAGCCAGCGCGTTGACGTTGATGTTGTACTTGCCCCATTCGCCGGCCAGCGTGCGCGTGAAGTTCACCACTGCGGCCTTGCTCGTGTTGTAGGCGACCATCGACATGTCTGCGCTGTTGCCGGCAAGGCCGGCGATCGACGCGATGTTGATGATCTTGCCGCTCTTCCGCGGGATCATGCTGTGCTTGCCGATCGCCTGGCTCATCAGGAAGATCGAGCGCACGTTGAGGTTCATCACCTTGTCCCACGCCTCGAGCGGGTGATCCTCGGCGGCCGCGCCCCAGGTCGCGCCCGCGTTGTTGACGAGGATGTCGACCCGGCCCAGCCGGGCCATCGCGTCCTGCGTGACGCGGACGATCTCGCTCGGCTGGCTCAGGTCGGCGGCGATCCAGATCGCCTCGATGTCCTTCTGCTTCAGGTGTGCGGCCGATTCCTCGAGGTCGCCGGCCTTGCGCGAGGTCAGCAGCACGCGCGCGCCGGCCTCGCCGAGCGCCTCGGCGATCTGCAGGCCGAGGCCGCGCGAGCCGCCGGTGACGAGGGCGGTCCGGCCCGAGAGGTCGAACAGCTGACGGACAGGGGTGCTCATGTGTCGCTTCTCCTTGTGACGATTTCGCCGTGGGTTGCTACGGCTCCGGCATGCGCGAGCGAATCCAAAACAGCACGCAGCCGGCCGCGACGACGACGACTCCCGCGACCGCGACGCTCCAGCCATACACCTCGCCGGCGCGCTCGAGCGCGAAGCCGATGCCGGCGGCGAACAGGCCGCCGTAGATCAGCACCCAGATCAGGGTGCCGAGGCGCTTGACCGGGATCGTCATCAAAAGGACTCCTCTGCCATCGTCCGGCAGGTGTCGTCGCGAGTGGCGACGACACCGAGCCATGCTTGCACTTTCGGCAGCTCGTAGCTGAAGAAGTAGCGGCAGGCGGCGAGGCGCCCGCGCTGCGCGTCGCTCATTGGCGCTGCGGCGGCGCAGGCGGCGACGTCGAGCCAGATCCAGGCCACGACGAGATGCCCGAACGCTTGCAGGTAAGGCGTCGCGTTGGCGAGCGCTTCCGCCGCAACGCCGGTCGACCAGGCGGCGCGCGTCGCTGCGGCAACGTCGTCGGCGGCGCCGGTCAGGGCCTGCGCATGCTCGGCGAGCTCGGGAATCGGCGCGGCGCGCGCCACCGTCGCGTCGACCGCCTCGCGCACGACGTCGAGGCCGGCGCCGCCGTCCATCACGACCTTGCGGCCGAGCAGGTCGAGTGCCTGAATGCCGTGCGTGCCCTCGTGGATCATGTTGAGCCGGTTGTCGCGCCAGTACTGCTCGACCGGGAAATCGCGCGTGTAGCCGTAGCCGCCCAGGACCTGGATCGCCAGGCTGTTCGCCTCCAGGCACCACTCGCTCGGCCAGCTCTTCGCGATGGGTGTCAGCACTTCGAGCAGGAGGTGCGATCGGGCCCGTGCGGCGTCATCTCCGGTGTGCAGGTCGTCGACGAGCCGCGCGCAGTAGAGCTCGAGCGCGAGCGCGCCTTCGCAATAGCTCTTCTGCGCGAGCAGCATGCGGCGCACGTCGGCGTGTTCGATGATGCGCACCTGCGGCTGGCGGGCATCCTTGCCGCCGACTCCGATCGGCCGGCCCTGCGGCCGGTTTTTCGCATAGTCGAGGCTCGCCTCGTAGCCGGCATAGCCGAGCATGGTCGCGCCCAAGCCTACCGCGATGCGCGCCTCGTTCATCATGTGGAACATGCAGCGCAGGCCCTCGCCCGGGGAGCCGACGCGGTAGCCCACGGCGCCAGCACCGGCGCCATCCCAGCCCGCGCCG
>JBDSLQ010000201.1:0-11129 GCA_039916285.1 Caldimonas sp. | reverse complement strand
CGGCCACTCGGGGAAGGTGTTGGTCGAGAAGCGCTGGTGGACGAGCGCGAGCGCCGACGCGAGGCGCGGGTCGGCGAGGTCCTTGTAGTACCTGCCGACCTGGTTGGCGAGCAGCAGGCCCTTGTAGATGACCGTGCGGCAGCTCATGCTCGGCACGTAGTACTCGCGGCTGTGCGTCAGCTTGAGCGCCTGGATCGCGCTCGAAGCGGTCTTCCTGATGACGTAGAGCTTGCGCTCGAGCGCGTCGGGAACGATCACGTCCGGACCGCGGCCGATGAAGATCTGCCGAATGATCGGCTCCTTCGCGCGCACCGCCGGCGACATCGGCATCTCGGCGTCGACCGGCACGTCGCGCCAGCCGAGGACGACCTGGCCTTCGGCCTTGACGGCACGCTCGAGCTCCTGCGTGCAGGCGAGGCGCGAGGCGTGCTCCTTGGGGAGGAACACCATGCCGACGCCGTACTCGCCGGGCGCCGGCAGCTCGACGCCGGCTGCGCCCATCTCGGCGCGGTAGTAGTCGTCGGGGATCTGGATCAGGATGCCGGCACCGTCGCCCATCAGCGGGTCGGCGCCGACCGCGCCGCGATGGTTCAGGTTCTCGAGGATCTTCAGACCCTGGGCGACGATTGCATGCGACTTGCGCCCGGCGATGTGGGCGACGAAACCGACGCCGCAGGAGTCGTGCTCGTGGGCGGGCGAATACAGGCCGGAGGCGGCCGCCAAGTCCACTTCGCTGCGGGGCGCCACCTGCCCCTTCTCGATCTCGTCCACGGTCTGCCCCGGCTGCCGCCCCGTGCGAAGAATACCGCAGCGCAGCAATTCCGACGCGAGCCGCGGCTCCCTCAATAAGTCCGGCCGGAGACCCGCGCGCCGCGGTTGATCGGCATGAACTGGACCTCGACCGTGATCTGGCTCTTGACCGGCGTTCCGGCCGCCAGCCCAGGCGAAAAACGCGCCTTGGAAAAGGCGTCGAGGGCCGCCTGCTCGAAGATGCCGCGCGGTTCGGCCCGCACCACGGCAACGTTGTCGACGCGTCCGGTGTCGCTGATCAGAAGGCGCAGGACGACGACGCCTTCGCGCAGGTGTGTCATGTCCGGATACTCGGGCTCGATGTCCTCGAGCGGCCGCGGGCCCGGGTCGAGGCGCACGCCTAAGGCGTAGTCGGGTGCGGCCGCCAGTGGCGTGTCGGCGCCCTTGGCCTCGCTCGTGCCGACTGTTGGCGCCGGCCGGCTGGCACTTTCCACGGGCGTGTTGCGGGGGGCGATGGCGGTCGGCATCGCCGCCGCCGTCGCGGTGGCCGGCGGCGGTGGGACGGATTGCGCGCGCGCGCGTTCGGCAGCCGGTGGCGGCGGGACTTCGGCAGGCGCAACGGCTGGGGTAACTTGGGGCCCCGTCGAAGCGTCGGCACCGGACGGCGCCGGAGGCACTATCCGGATTGCCATCACCGGCGCGGTCGCAGGGGCAACGGAGTTGCTTGCCGGCGCACCGGAGCGGATCGCCAGGACGGCGCCGTGGAGGGCGATCGCCGTCAATGCGGCAACAGCCAGGCGGCGCGAATTCGCCGCCCCGACCACCGCCCCTTGGAAAGAGACGGCGGCGGGACGCATCAGCGTCCCGCTCATCGCACCACCGGCCACGTCTCTACTGAGCGATCTCTCGCCAGCTGATCCGCTTGCCGCCTGGGCGCGGCTCGGGCGGCTTGGCGTTCTGGAGGAGACCGCGGCCGTCGCTCTGGCGCAGCGCCACGATGCGTTTCGGAAGGCCGCCACCCATTGGCGCAGGCAGCTCGAGCACGTTGAAGCCGACGTTGAGCGAATTGGCAAGGAACTCCGAGCTCGTGACGCCCGGGATCGCGGCGCCGGTGCGGAAGTCGACCTGGTTGAACCAGCTGTGACCGCCGACGCTGCACGGCACCGCCTCGGGGACGTTGCTGCTGAAGATGAGGCCGCCGAGCGACAGCTTCATCTCGACGTTGACGCGCTCGCCGGCTTCGGGAAGGTCGAGCACCCAACCGGTCTGGTCGCATGCAGCAACACTCCCTGCGCAGGAGATCGTCCGGGTCGCCCCGGCGAGGGTGCCGACCTGCGTGATGACCATCGGCCGCAGCGCGCTGCGCAGCGGATCCGGATAGATCGGGCTGCTGCCCGCCAGCGGATCCTTGATGCCGTAGACCGACTGCCTCTGCGTGTCGAGGACGTCGAGGCCGCCGAGCAACCTGCCCGTGCCGACCATGACGAAGGGCTTGCCGTCGAGCTCGGCGAGCTCAGGCCGGACGGTGATCGGCTGGATCGCGTTCGACGCGTCCTTCGCCGTTCCGAGCAGAGTCGCAGTGCGGGCAACGAAGTCGAAGCGCCAGATGTTGCCGAGCATGTCGCCGCCGTAGGCGCGCAGCGTCGTGTTGTCGATGTCGACGTTGTCCACGTAGTTGTTGATCTGCGCCAGGCCGCTCGGCGTTCCGGAGTCGCCCAGGCCGGGTCCGGCGCCAGTGGTGATCTTCTGCTTCAGCTCGCCGGTGAACGCGTCCAGCACGTAGACGTAGCCTTGGCCGTCGCCGCTGACCCCGTTGGAGTTGTTGTACCCCGAGGTGACGATGACGACCCAGTTGCCGGCCAGCTTGGTGATGATCGGCTTGCCGAACGTCAGGCCGAGGTTGCAGTCGGCGTAGATGCCGGCCGGCATCGCCGCGGGCGCCGGCGCCGGGCAGGTGCCCGAGACCTGCTTGAACTCCCACAGCGGCGTCGGCGCCACGCCCGGCGTCGTGACGTCGAGCGCGTAGTAGCCCTTGCCGCCGGCGTTGAGCCCGCCGACGACGATCGTGCGCCACTGCGCGCCGTTCCAGACGTCGCCGGCGATCGGCGTGCCGTCGACGTAGTACTGGTGGCCGTCGCGCTTGTAGTTGTCGTCGGCCAGCTTGTACAGGTTCGGAAGAACGGCGCTCGGAACCACCGCCCAGGCCTCCTGGCCGTGCTTGACGTCGAGCAGGTCGACCGTGGCGTAGAAGGCGTGCAGCATGCCGTCGTTGGCACCGACGTACAGCATCGGCGTGCGCGGCGTTGCCTTGAAGCCCGCGTACCCGTTCTCCTGGTAGTTGAAGACCGGCTGGCCGACGTAGACCGGCTGCGAGTTGACGATGTCGCCGAGAACGGCTTCGCGGTGCCGGAACAGCCGGGTGAGCGAGTTCGACTCGAAGTCTTCGTTGCCGCGCTGGCCGCGCAGGAAGTTGACGAGCTTGCCGGGCTTGACCGCTTCCTGCTGCTGCAGCGCGGTGCCGAGCGAGCCGTCGGTCATCGTCGAGTAGTGCGTCAAGGCCGTGACGCTGGCCGAGCCCACGAAGGCCTGCTCGGCACCGTTCAGATCGGTGACCGGAGCCCCCGCCGGGACGCCGCCCGGGCACATCTGGGTTTCCCAGGTGAAGGGGACGAGCGTCGTACCACCGCGGAACAGCAGGATCTTGCGGTCATCGCAGGCCGCGAAGGTGTGCCCGCCCAGCAGGCCCTTGGCGGACCAGATCGCCGCGCCCGGCGCGCCGGTGCTCAGGTTGATCAGCCGCGCTTCGACATCGCCTTGCCACGAGCCCGAGAAGTAGCTCGTCGAGTAGGTGAAGTTGTTGCCTCCGACGGGTTGCAGGGTGGACGTGCCGTCCGCCGTTCCGGTGGCCTGCACGTCGCTGATCTTGGCGAGCGCCGCGCCGACGCCCTGGATGACCGAGGAAGGATCCTTGCCGTTGAAGTAGCGGCCGCGTCCGTCGACGGCGGCGTGCCAGAAATCGTCGATCGATTTCGGGTTGTTGTAGTTGTCCGGATTGGTGTAGTCGAGCGTGGGATCGGGCCACAGCGGCCAGTTCTTGGCGCCGGTGCGGATCAGCGCGAAATCACCGGTCACGGTCGACAGGTTGCGGTAGTCGGGACGGTAGGTCAGCGTGCCCGAGACGCCCAGCGCGATCGAGAACGTCGTCATGTGCTGGTGCTTGGCGTTGTCGTCCTCGACGCCGCTGCCCGCGCTCGGCACGTTGTCCACCATCGCGGGCCGCAGGTCGGTCTTGTAGTAGTACTGGGCGACGTCGGCGAGAGAGTTCTCGCTGCCGCCGGGCAGCACGGTGACCTCGGTGCAGGGCCAGGTCGTGCAGCCGACGACGTCCACAGGGGGCTGCGCAGTGAAGCTCTGCGGTGTCGGATAGCAGACGCCATCGACGTTCGCCGGACCGGTGACGGTCGTGGCCACCACATCCGCGCCGGTGGGGACCGAACCACTGAACGGCGTGGTCGTCACCGTCTTCGTCTGCGTCACGCGGTACAGATACCCGGACCCGAAGCTGGTGGTGCAGACCGTCTTACGCCCGCCCGCATCCGTGCCATCGGCGCAGCCCGCGTCGGAAACGAGGACATCGATCGGACGCAGGTTGCAGCGCACCGATTCGCCCGGCGTGCCGGTGGCGCCCGCGACGCAGGTACCGGCGTAGTCGGCCATCGGCGACGTCACGACCGGATAGCAGTTCGTGGTGGTGTCGAACGGCGACGTTGGCGCCACGCCCGTCGCGCAGGTCGCCGATGGGGTACCGAGCGTCGCCGTCGTCGTACAGATGATCTCCGGGCCCGTGCCGCTCTGGGCGGTGTTCGAGCACGCAGCAGTTGGGACGAAAACGGTGACGTCGGACACGGTGCAGGTCGTCTTGACCTGGTTGACGTCGTACGTGGGAGGTCCGACCGTGCACGGCGCGGACGCGATGGGGCCGTGGTTGTTGGCCGGGATCGGGAACGTGCAGATCGTCGTGATCAGGCTTCCGTCGATGCCGTTCGCGCATGACGGCACCGGCGTCGCGATCGGATACGTTCCTGCCGCGCTGTTGTAGCAGGTGATGATCTGCGTTGCCGACACGTACTGCTGGCTCGAATTCGCCGGCGCCGGACAAGACGCCGGGGCGACCGCCGCCGCGGCCGTCGTCACCGATCCGGCGCAGGTCACTCGCACGAAGCTCGGACCCACGGGGGCCGCGTTGGTGCAGGTCGCAACTTGGGTCGGGCCCGCGTTGTTGGCCCCGGCCGGCTTGACGCAAGTGACCCAGTCGGTGCCGTCCCAGAAGGGGGGGTCAGTCACGTTGCAGAACGCCACCGGGGTGTCGATCGAGGCGGTACCGCAGGTCGTGACGATATAGGGCGGAACCGTGGGATCCGTCGGCGTGCACGCCGCCACGTTCGTCGGCGGCGAGACCCCACGCTTGGCGCAGATGGTCACGGTGTAGTCAGGGGACCCTGCATAGGTGGTGCCGATCGGGCACGCCGCCGGCGCGACGACGGTGGGCGCCATCGTCTCGGCCATCGAGCAGTCGACCTTAAGGTAGGGGGACGAGGTACCAGGATTGTTGAAGCAGAAGCGAGGGTCTGCGAAGACCGTGGCGTTGTTGGCGCCGGGCGGCCTGCGGCAGTCGCGCGTGATCCAGGTCGGGCTGGTGCCCGGAGTGATTCCGGGCGTCCCGCACCCGGCCGGTGTGGTGAAGACGGTCTGGTTGTTCGCTGCCGGATTCGTGCAGGTCGTCTCGTAGTAATCCGGGGATCCGCTCGATGAGCCACTGACGCAGGTCGCCACCGGCGCTGCGGTCGCGTTCGGCCCCGCGGCCGTCTTCGGACAAGACGTCGTGACAAGACCGACTGTCCCCGGCGAGCACGCGGCGCTTGGCGACGCAGTGTCGGAGATAACTTCGGGCGGCAGACAGGTGACCTTGAGGTAGGGCGGCGTCAGGCCGTCGACGGCGGCGCAGCTCGCAGCGTAGCCGGCAGTGTCGACCGGCTTCGTGCAGGTCGTCGTGACGAATGAGCCATCGGTGACCGGCGGCCCAACCGTGCAAGGCAGCGACGGCGCGGCCGCGAAATTGTTGGGGCCGGGCGGCTGGGTGCACGTCGTCGTGATCCAGGTCGGATCCGCGGCAGGGGGGTACGCGCCGCACGAAGCAACGGGGGTGACCTGGTTGTTGGCCGCGGGCCGGGTGCAGGTGTAGATGAAGAACGCGGCGTCCTGGGTCGGCGGACCGACCACGCAGGTGCCGTTGAAGGGCGTGGCTGTGCCCAGCACGAGATCGCACGTCGTCTCGACCCAGCTGTTGCCGCTGCTGGCAGCCGTAAACCCCGGCGTGCAGTTCGCCACGGGCGCGTAGGGACGCGCGAGCGGACCGTCGATGCAAGTGGTCTTCAAGTAACCGGGGCCTGGACCGACTGTCGGCCCCGGGCCTGTCGTGCAGGTGCTCGGATCGACGAGTTGATTGAGGAAGATCTCTCGGGTCTCGCAGCGGATCCCCGGGCCTGGCGTGCAGTCTCCGCTCAGTGCAATGCCGATCTCATCGTCGCCGATCTTGGCGATCGTCTGGTATTGATGCTTGTAGATCTGCCTTCTACCCAGCTTGTACTGATCGACCTGCATGGCGTACTGGGTCGTCGTTTCCACCGACTGGGACTTGGCGGTGTACCACTGCTCATCGGTCCGCCAGACCTTGGTGTCGATCTTGCGAGTCTGAAAGGTCTGCGCCACCGACTGGCTCGTCTGCAACTCCCATTGCTCGGTGACCTTGGTCGTCTGCTCCTGCGACTTGACGTGCTGATACTTCTCCTCGACGAAGTGCTCCCGGTGCAAGGCGAACTGCTCCGTCGTGCGCATGTCGTACGTGCTGGTCGAGGTCGTCTGGACAGTGTTCGCGTAGACCTGGCTCTGCTCCTGGAGGTATTGGATCGTGCGCTTGGTCGTCCGCGTGAAGTCCTGCGTCGTCATGGACACTTCGCGCTGGTTCTGGAACGTCGAGCGAGATCGGCCCGACAGGCTGCAGACGTTGTCGCTGTAGGCGTTGCTCTTGTTGGTGACGACGCGGATCGAGTTGGACGTGCCGTCCCAGATCGGCCGAGGCGAGTACGGGTCGCTCAGGTCGCCGTCCTGCTGGTTGACCTTGGTGACGCCGTCGAGCTGGAGGCCGCCGCCGTAGAGCCCGGCACCCCGCGACTCGGTCTGGCCGTTCCAGTAGCCGTCCGTCGTCATGATCGCGAAATTCTGCTGACAGGCGTACTGGATCGGATCGTTCAGGCCGGTAGCGGGCATGTTGGTATTGATGCTGTCTTCCTTGCCGCCGTAGTAGCGGCCGACGCGTGCCAGGCCCTCACGGGCCGGCGAAGCACCACCGGGAGTCTGCGAAAAAAGCTTCCGGAACCACAGGTCTTTCTGGCCGCCGACGCCGGCGTTGAAGTCGCCGACCGGCAGGAAGCGGAGCGGGTTGATCCCGGCGTCGCCCACCGCGCGCTTGGGCTGCATGGTGATGAAGCCGATTCGCTTGGTGTCGTTGAGCGGCGAGAAGGCCAGGCTGGCCGCGCTCTTGATCAGCGAGATCCGGGTCCGGTAGTACGAGTACCAGATCGCGAAGTTCTCCTGCTGCGCGGCCGACTGGGTGGGGACGTTCACTTTGGTCCAGAGACCGCCGCCGGGCGTGACGTTGGTCGAACCCGTGTCGTTCTGTGTACAGGGAGCGGCCGAGAAAACCAGCGTCTCCGGACCGGTGTAGGTGTAGTAGTAGGCGGCCTGCGGCGTGTCGGGGAACGGCGACGGAACCTCGAGCGTCGAGGCGGGCGCACCGCCGGCGTCGGGGTAGGCGTCGTAGGCGACGAATTGGGAATTGAGGTTGGTGACGCGCAGGTCGGGGACGAGGTAGAAGTTGCCGAAACCCGCGTAGCGGGCCGCATTGAATGCGGGCAGCGGGAACGGGCTGCCATCGTGCGCCTTGGGTAGCAGGTAGGTCTGGGCGGGGTTGTAGTAGAGCGCGTTGCACTGCGAAGACTTGTAGCCGACGCTCGTCGGCCCGGTTTGCGTCTCGACCTCGTCCGGCATGTGGGTGCGGGCCATCGAGCCTGACGCATCCATCAACAGCATGATGTTCGGCTTCACCAGCGCCGCCGTCGTCGTGACGATCGGCACGTTCGAGATGTCCGTCGGCGCGGCCTCGCCGATCGAGACCAGCGCCAGACCCAGCACGGCGGCAACGCCTCGCGCGCCGAGGCGGCGAGGTGCTAAGGGGTGCTCGGCGTTTTTCATGATGTTTCTCGTTTTCGGCCAGCGACGGGATTACTGAACCAAAGCCTGGGTGTAGCTGATGGTGTTGCGCGGGCCGTCGACCCGGGTCGTGATGCGGTAGAGCGGCTGCGGCGCGGCTCCCGGCAGAACGCCCGGGTAGCTGCCGCCGGCGCGCGACGTGCCGGAATTGATGACGGGCGAATCGGAGCAGCGCTGAGCTGGGTCGAACGCGCTCATGTTCGCGAACTGGCACAGCCGATGGATGATGTAGCGTGTCGTATTGCCGGTTTGAACCTGGTCGTCGATGAGCGTCCTCGACTGCCCATTCCAATCGAAGGTCGTCGGGTCGACGCTGGTCCCCCAGGTCGACAGATAGCCGTTGACGATCGAATCGGAAGCCGTGATCGCCCAGTTCGCAAGCAGCCAGGCGTTGGCGGCCTCGGTGCCTCGGTCGGCGACCGAGGTGGCGTTTTCCTTGAACGCGACGTTGCCGGCGATCGACGTCCCGGCGCCCATCTGGCGCAGCAGGGCCAGCCCCGCCAGCGTCATGATGATGAGGACGATGAGGGCCACGATCAGCACCACACCCTGCTGACGGCGCGAGGACTTCATTCCGTGGTCCCCCACAGCATGTTGCGCAACGGGATCACGCGCTCGTAGACGCGATAGCGATAGAAGCGCCAGTTGTTGGGGTCGGCAGTGAGGTCGTCGTACACCGTGCCATCGCCATTGATGTTGGGCATCAGGAACTTGCGGGTGGTGTCGCCGAAGTAGAACGGGTTGGCCGCGGTCGGCGTGACGGCCTTGACCCCGCTCGACGAGGAATCGGCATTGCGCTCGAACTGGCGGCTGCGCACCAGCACCGCGACCCGGATCGCGAGCAGACGGCTCCAGTCGGCGGGCGCGACCGTGGTCCATTCGCCGGGTGCGATCAGGCCGTCGGCATCGGCATCGACGCCGTACTCCGCTTTCAGGTTGACGACGCCCTCGGCAACCTGCATCGGCGTGTCGGGGGCGCGAATCATGTCGGTGCGGGTCAGGATCCGGTTTCCCTGCACGCTCCAGACATTGAGCACCGGCTGAGGCCCGAGGTTGTACATCGTGCCGGAGGTCGACAAAGGCGCCGACGCACCGTTGAAGCGGGGCGTCACCACGGGCGACGACGCTGGGGCGTAGTAGCTGTTGTAGGGCGTGGCGTTGTGGCCGACGGTGTAGCCGTCAACATCGTTGTCCTGGTTGATTTCAACGAGCTGACAGTTCGCGGTCGCCGCCGACGCGCCCGGGTTGACGGCGACGACGGCGATATCGCCCCGCTTGAAGGCCTCCCGGCGGCGCAGCTTCTTGGTGTCCGCCGTCGCATCCGTGAAGCTGGCCTCGGCGCCGTAGAACGACGAGTCGCCATACAGGATGCTGACGGTGTCGGGGGCGCCACCGGCGCCCACCGTGATGTCGACAGGACGCAGGCCGAAATTGAAGGCGCGGGCAGGAGACGTGTCGGCAGCGGCGACGACGCAGCCGAGCACCGAAGCGACGGCCTTGCCGAACCCGTGCCCGGCTTGCTTGACATCACGTTCGATGTTGAAGAGCGCGAGGGTACCGGCGACCTGCGCGTCGCCCCCCGCGCTGGTCGTCTGCGTGTGCTTGCTCCAGACCGCGACGGCCTGGAAGATGGCGACGATCCCGATCAGGCCGATCGCGACGCCGACCATGATCTCGACGAGCGACAGCCCGAGCGCGCGCTGGCGGGACGATGGGGCGGTGCGGGCGCGCATCGGTGTCTCAGTTGACGTAGGTGACGAGCGTGTGGCGACGCCAAGCGCTATCGCTCGCGGTTTTCCAGCACAGCGTGATCACGACGCGGTTGAAGTTGCCGGCACCGTCGACGAAGATCTGTTGATTCACTGCGGTCGCCCCCGGCAGGCCGGGCCCCGTGCCCGAATTTGCTGCGCGGGCGATCAGCGCGGCGAGCCCGGGCGCGGCCGCTGCGGTGACGGCGGTGCCTGCGAAAGCACAGGGCGCCGGGACGGTGGTCGGCGCCGGGTTGGGTTGGTGCACGAAGTTGGCGAGCGACGCGGCCTTCGTGGCCTCGCTGCTGCGGTCGATTCCAAGCGCCAGCTCGCCGGCGATCGCGTCGGCCAGGCTGCTTGCCTCGGTGCGGTACTGCGCATCGGACTGCGCCGACACGGCGGTGCTGCCCATCGCCACCAGGCCGAGGATGCCGAGCGCGAAGATCAGGATGGCGACCATCGCCTCGATCAGGAAGAAGCCTCCCTGCGACCAGGCCGGGCGGCGACGCTCAGCACGCACGGCTGTCTCCCGCCGACGCCGCAGCGGCCGGGTCGCAAGCGGCGATCTGGCCGCCGGCGGACACCGTGATGCGCCGGCAGCGAATGTTGCCGCCACCCTGAACACAGGTTCCCGCGGCGGGATTGGAAATGTCGATCGCGTACGGCGCGCCGTCGGCGGTGCCCCCAAAGCCGTTGAACGGGATCCTGCCGTCGAAGACCGCAGGCGCCGACGCGGAGCCGGTGACCTGGATAGCGGCGACCGTGCCGCCGTCGCCTTCGGCCCCTGACTTGACCTCGATCGCCAGGAACGCCGCCGGGCCCGAGGCCGCGCGGACGACCCAGTTCCTGCCGGCGATCGCCGGCGCGGCGACGTTGGCGATGTTGCCGATCGACACCGGCGTGTCGGTCAGCACGAATTCGGTTCGCACGTTGCGGCGGATCGCCTCGGTGCGCGCCATCTGCAAGCCGGCGAAGTAGCTCGACGCGGCGCTGGCGAGCTTGGAGTTCTGGAGATAGGTTCCCATCGCCGGCACGCCGAGCCCGAGCAACACCGCGATCAGGGTCAAGCCGACGAGCAACTCGACGAGCGTGAAGCCGCGTTGGTGCAGCGCGCTCAGCACGTCCCGTCCTTCTTAAGGACCCAGCACCCGGCGTTGCTCGGCCATGTCGAGGGCGCCGACATCACCGTGGTCCGGGCGTTGTTCTGGTCGATCAGATACTGGAAGCCCTGCAGCGTGGTACCGGCGTTTCCGGTCGCGGTGATGGTGTAAAGCGGGTTGGCGCCGCCGGCCAGGATCGGAC
>JBDSLQ010000200.1:0-14635 GCA_039916285.1 Caldimonas sp. | reverse complement strand
ACGGCGCGTTCCAGCTCGTGCGCGAGAACATTGATCAGGACCTCGGTGTCGCTGCCGGTATTGATGTGGCGCCGGTCGATGTCGAACAGCTCCTGCTTGAGCGTCGCCGCGTTGGTCAGGTTGCCGTTGTGGACGAGAACGATCCCGTACGGCGCGTTGACATAGAACGGCTGTGCCTCCTCCTCGCTGTAGGCGTTGCCCGCGGTCGGATAGCGCACCTGCCCCAGGCCGACGTGGCCCGGCAGCGCGCGCATGTTGCGGGTGCGAAAGACATCGCGGACCATGCCCCGCGATTTCTGCATGAAGCACTTCGTGCCTTGCATCGTGACGATGCCGGCCGCGTCCTGGCCACGATGCTGGAGCAGCAGCAAGGCGTCGTAGATCAGCTGGTTGACCGGCGACTTCGCGATCACTCCGACGATTCCACACATGGCAGTGCTCCAGGGCAATCAGTGAACGCGCGCCGCGGTCACACGCTTCCCGGCGCCGGCCCAGGCGGCCCGGGAACGAGCGACGGCACCACTTCGCGCAGGATCGAATCGAGCCAGGCCGCGCCATGCGACTCGCGCCACGCCGGCGACGCGGTGGCCGGCGTGTACGCGACGATCGTCGTCAGGGCGAGCAGGACGAGAACGCCCCGTGCCAGGCCGAACAGCGCTCCCAGGAAACGATCGAGCGGACGCAGCAGCGTCTTGCCGACCAGAGCCGAGACGGCGCGCGCGCCGAGGCCCCACAGAACGAGCACGACCAGGAACGCACATGCGAACGCGGCGATGCCGTTCAACGGGGACCCCGGCGAGCCGACGGGCAAGTGCGGCGCGAGCAACGGCCCCAGCCAGAGGCCGGCGAACCAGGCCACGACCCAGCCGAGCAGCGAGAGCACCTCGAAGGTCAGGCCACGCACCGCGCCCACGAGTGCCGACAACGCGATCACGCCGAGCATCGCGATATCGACCCAGCCGAGGGTGAAGGGCTCGGTCATCGACGGCATTCACAGGACGAGCAGCACGGCGTTGTGGCCGGCCGCCTTGGCCTTGGCGAGCGCGGCTTCCGCCTCGCCGCGCGAAGCGAACGGGCCGACGCGAACGCGGATCCTGTTGCCCGCCGACGTCTGCGCGACCTGGGTGTACGTCTTGAGGCCGAGCTTCTCGACGTTCTTGCGCGTCTCGCGCGCCGCCTCGGCGTCGGCGAAAGCGCCGACCTGGACGACGAAGCGCTGCTCGTCGGCGCTCGCGACCGCGCGGCCTTCGAGCAGCGCCCGCGCGCGTTCGCCGTCGGTGCTCGGCCGCGAGGGCGACGACGCCGATGCCGCCGCTACCGAGCCGCTCGCAGCGCGCCGCACCGGCGCAGCTGCCGACGCCGCTTGCGCGACGGCACGCGACGCAGCCCGTTCGGCCGTGGCGGCGCGGGGCGGCGAAGTCAAGTCGCGGCCCGCGTCGGCGCTCGATTCGGTGATGACGTCGCCACTGCGAGTCGGGGGTGTCGGCGCGCGCGCCGTGGAAGGCATCGCCGCCGACGTCGCTGCCGGTGCCGTGGCAGCGCTCGCCGACGCCGGCCGCGCCGGGGACGAGCGCGCCGGCGGCATCGCCAGGGGTGGCAGCGCTTCGCGACGCGGGATCTCGATCGGGACGTCGACCGGGATCGGCCGCGGCTGCGTCTCGAAGACGAGCGGGAAGCCGATGATGCCGATCGCCAGCAGCACGATCGCGCCGATCAGGCGCTGGCGTGCTCGCGTGCGCGCCTGCTGCACGGCATCCGCGGGCTCGATCCTGGGCTTGTCGGGAGCGGGGTCGCGCTTCTGCTTGAACATGCTGGGCCGGGCGGTCGCCGAATGCGAGAGAAGTGGCGAGCCGGCGCGCGGCGAACCGGACCGCTCAGGCGGCGTGACGGCCGGCTCGTTGCGGCAATCCGTTCTCGATCACGCCGCCGACGGTGTAGAAGGAGCCGAAGACGACAATTCTATCAGCGGGGTCCGCGCCCCTCATCGCTGCGGCGAGCGCGTCGGTCGGCGTCGCGTGCGTCGCGACGGCCGTCGCGCCACGGTTTCCGGCGACGGCGCGAAAGCGCTCGGCGAGCTGGTCGGCGCTCGCCGCGCGCGCCGCCGGCAAGTCGCAGAAGTGCCAGCTGTCGACGAGCGGCGCCATCCGCTTCAGGATCGCGTCGATGTCCTTGTCGCGCATCGCGCCGAGGACCGCGTGGGTGCGCGGGAAAAAGCCCATCTGGTCGAGATTCAGCGCCAGGGCGGCGACGGCATGCGGGTTGTGGGCCACGTCGAGAACGAGCGTCGGCTCGCCGGGGACGACCTGGAAACGGCCCGGCAACTCCACCGTCGCGAGGCCGGTGCGGATCGCCTGCGCGCTCACGGGCAACCGCTCACGCTGGCACTCGAACGCGGCGAGCACGCCCGAGGCGTTGAGCAGCTGGTTGGCGCCGCGCAGCGCCGGATAGCCGAGGCCGCTCAGGCGCGTGCCGCGCCCCGACCAGCTCCACTGCTGACGGTCGCCCGAGTGGCGAAAGTCCCGGCCAGCGAGCCACAGGTCGGCGCCGATGCGTGACGCTTCGTCGACGACGCTGCGCGGTGGCATCGGATCGCTGACGATCGCCGGCTTGCCCGGACGCATGACTCCCGCCTTCTCGCGACCGATCGATTCGCGATCGGAACCGAGGTACTCGACGTGGTCGACGTCGATGCTGGTGATGACCGAGCAGTCGGCGTCGAAGGCATTGACCGCGTCGAGCCGGCCGCCCAGGCCGACCTCGAGGACGACGACGTCGAGCGGCGTTGCGGCCAGGAGCGAGGCGATCGCGAGCAGCGTGAACTCGAAGTAGGTGAGGCTGACGTCTCCGCGCGCCGCCTCGACCGCCTCGAAGTGCGGCAGCAGCGCCGTCGCGGCGACGCTCTGCCCACCGATCCGGCAACGTTCCTCGAAGTGGACGAGGTGCGGTTTCGAATACAGGCCGACCCGGTAGCCGGCAGCGAGCGCGATCGATTCCAGCATCGCGCAGGTCGAGCCCTTGCCGTTGGTGCCGGCGACGACGAAAACCGGTGCCGCGAACGAAATGCCGAGCGTGTCCTTCACTGTGGCAACGCGGTCGAGCGTCAGCTCGATCGTCTTCGGATGCAGCCGCTCGCAGTGCGCGAGCCACTCGGCGAGCGTCATGCGAGCGCCCTCCGCGCAACGCGCCTCAGGCTACTGCGTCCGAGGGCAGACGCTGGAGCATCGCGATCTGGCGCGCGATGGTCGGCCGCAGCTCGCGCCGGTCGACGATCATGTCGATCGCGCCGGTCTGAAGCAGGAACTCGGCGCGCTGGAAGCCTTCGGGGAGCTTTTCCCGCACCGTATTCTCGATCACGCGCGGGCCGGCGAACCCGATCAGTGCCTTTGGCTCGGCGATCACGACGTCGCCCACGAAGGCGAAGCTCGCCGAGACACCGCCCATGGTCGGATCGGCGAGGACGCTGATATAGGGCAGCCCCGCCTGCGCAAGCTGGGTCAGCGAGGCGTTGGTCTTGGCCATCTGCATCAGGCTGAGCAGGCCCTCCTGCATGCGCGCGCCGCCGGTGGCAGTGAAGCTCACGAACGGCGTCCGCTGCTCGACCGCCGTGTGCACGCCGCGAACGAAACGTTCGCCGACCACCGAGCCCATCGAGCCGCCCATGAAGTCGAACTCGAAGCACGCGGCGACGACCGGGATGCTCATCAATGCGCCGCCCATGACGATCAGGGCATCGGTCTCGCCTGTGTTCTCGAGCGCATCCTTGAGCCGCTCCGGGTACTTCTTGCTGTCCTTGAACTTCAGCGCGTCGACAGGCAGGATCTCCTGGCCGATCTCGTAGCGCCCTTCCGGGTCCAGGAAGGCGTCGAGGCGCGAGCGCGCGTTGATCCGGTGGTGGTGCGCGCACTTCGGGCAGACGTTGATGTTCTTCTCGAGATCGGTCTTGTAGAGCACTGTCTCGCAAGCCGGGCACTTGACCCACAGGCCCTCGGGCACCGTTCGGCGCTCGCTCGGGTCGGTGGGCTGGATCTTCGGAGGCAGAAGCTTTTCGAGCCAGCTCATCGCGCTGTTCCTCTCGTTGATCTCGACCGAAGCGGTGAAGACATCATCCTGGCGCGCGTCAGGCGTCGAGCGCCGCGCGGATATCTGCAATGAAGCGGCCAGCGACCTGCGGCGCCTCGTCGCGCCCGGCACCCTCGAGCAACTGGACCAGCGCGCTGCCGATCACGACCGCATCCGCGACATCGGCGACGGCCCGCGCCGTCCTCGCGTCACGAATGCCGAAGCCGACGCCTATCGGCAGCTTCACGTGCGCCTTGATTCGCGGAATCATGTCCTTGACGGCTTCGATGTCGAAGTGGCCGGCACCGGTCACTCCCTTGAGCGACACATGGTAAACGTATCCGCCGGCCGCTTTGGCGACGCTGGCGATTCGCGCATCGCTGGACGTCGGTGCGATCAGGAAGATCGGGTCGATCTCCGCGCGACGCAGCAGCTGGGCGAACTCGACGCACTCCTCGGGCGGATAGTCGACGACGAGGACGCCGTCGACCTCCGCGGCCTTCGCGTCGGCGACGAAACGCTCGGTCCCGTAGCGCTCGATGGGATTCGCATAGCCCATCAGGACGACCGGCGTTTCACGGTCTCGCTTTCGGAACTCACCCACCATCGCCAGGACGTGGACCAGGCCGATGCCCCGCGCCAGCGCGCGCTCGCTCGCTTTCTGCACCACCGGCCCGTCGGCCATCGGGTCGCTGAAGGGAACGCCGAGCTCGATCAGGTCGGCGCCGGCCTCGACCATCGCGCGCATGATCTGCGGCGTCGTGTCGGCGTGCGGATCACCGGCGGTGACGTAGGGAATCAGCGCCTTGCGGCCGCGCCGGGCGAGCGCGGCGAAGGTCGCTTCGATGCGGCTCATGGGGGCGCCCGGGCGTCGAGCTCGGCGACCGTGGCGATATCCTTGTCGCCGCGGCCGGAGAGGTTGACGAGCAGATGGCGGTCGTTGGCGAGGGTCGGCGCGAGCTTCATCGCGTGAGCGACGGCGTGGCTGGACTCGAGCGCCGGGATGATGCCTTCGCTGCGGCAGAGACGATGGAAGGCGGCGAGGGCCTCGTCGTCGGTGACGCTGACGTACTCGGCGCGGCCGATGTCGTTGAGGTAGGCGTGCTCCGGGCCGACACCCGGGTAGTCGAGCCCAGCCGAGATCGAATGCGTCTCGATGATCTGGCCCTTCTCGTCCTGCAGCAGGTAGGTCCGGTTGCCGTGCAGGACGCCAGGGCTGCCGGCGCTGATCGAGGCGGCATGACGGCCGGTCGCGATCCCCTCGCCCGCGGCCTCGACGCCGATCAGGCGCGTGCCGGAATGGCTGATGTAGGGATAGAAGATTCCCATCGCGTTGCTGCCGCCGCCGACGCAGGCGATCACCGCGTCGGGCTGGCGGCCGATCATCTCGGGCATCTGTGCGAGGCACTCCTCGCCGATCACGCTCTGGAAGTCGCGCACCAGGGTCGGGTACGGATGCGGGCCTGCCACCGTGCCGATGATGTAGAACGTGTTCTCGACGTTCGTCACCCAGTCGCGCAGCGCTTCGTTGAGCGCGTCCTTCAAGGTCTTCGAGCCGCTTTCGACCGGCACGACGCTGGCGCCGAGCAGGTTCATGCGATAGACGTTCTGCGCTTGGCGCCGGACGTCTTCGCTGCCCATGTAGACGATGCACTCGAGCCCGTAGCGGGCGCAGATCGTCGCCGTCGCGACGCCGTGCTGGCCGGCGCCGGTCTCGGCGATCACCCGAGGCTTCTTCATGCGTCGCGCGAGCATCGCCTGGCCGATGGTGTTGTTGATCTTGTGCGCGCCGGTGTGATTGAGGTCTTCGCGCTTGAGGTAGATCTGGGCACCGCCGAGCTCTCGCGACAGGCGTGCGGCGTGGTAGATCGGGCTCGGCCGGCCGACGTAGTGCGCCAGCTCGGAGCGGAACTCGGCGTCGAACGCCGGGTCGCGTCTGGCCTCTTCGTAACAGGCCTTCAGCTCGTCGAGCGCGTGAACGAGCGTCTCGGCGACGAAGCTGCCGCCGTAGCGGCCGAAGTGCCCGGTGGAATCGGGCTGCTGATAGGAAATCATCGGATTGGAGCTTTCAAGCAGTCGATGCGGCGATCCGGGCATCGGCTTCGCGCACCGCGTCGCAGAAGCGCCGGATCGCGGTGGCGTCCTTCACGCCGCGCGACGACTCGACGCCTGAGGAAACGTCAACGGCCCAGGGCCGCAGCTGCTGGATGCCGGCAACGACGTTTTCGGCACGCAACCCACCAGACAAAACGAGCGGATGCGCAACGCCTGCAGGAACGAGAGACCAATCGAAAGCCTTTCCGGCGCCGCCGAAGCCCTCGACATGAGCATCGAGCAGAAGGCCTTGCGCCTCGCTGAAGCGGCGCGAGAAGTCTAGCAAATCGAAGCCCGGCGCCATTCGTGCCGCGCGCAGGTAGGGACGCCCGAGGGCGTTGCATTCGGCCGGGGATTCGTCGCCATGGAACTGGAGGACGAGCGCGGGAACCAGGCCGAGGACCCGCTCGATATCGGCTGGAGCGGCGTTGACGAACAGCCCCACCGGCGTCACGTACGGTGGCAACGCTCGCGCCAGCTCAGCGGCGCGCTCCGCTGCGACGAAGCGCGGGCTGGCCGCATGGAAGACGAAGCCGACTGCGTCGGCGCCTGCTGCCACGGCGGCGGCAATGTCCGCCTCTCGCGCGACGCCGCAGATCTTGATCCGCGTCCGCTGATTCACGGCGAGATGACGGGCGTCACGCCGCCGTGCTCAGGGCAGCCAGTCCAGCGCCGGTGTGCGGTCGGGAATACCATGGGCGGCATCGTAGTACGGGCCCAGGAAGTACAGCCCGTCTGGGGCGAAGGTCGCCGCAGCGAGCGAGCGGTCGCGCGACGCGAGCACCTCGGCCAGCCAGCCGGGCGGTCGAGCGCCGCTGCCCACCGCGACCAGGCAGCCGACGACGTTGCGGATCATGTGATGCAGGAAGGCGTCGGCCTCGAAGCGAAAGCGCCAGTACGCGCCGCGCCGCTCGATGGCGAGCTCCCTCATCGTCTTCGTCGGCGACAGCGCCTGACACTCGGCCGAGCGGAAGGCGCTGAAGTCGTGGCTGCCGACGAGCGCCTGCGCGGCGATCCGCATGGCGTCGCCGTCGAGCGGGCGAAACGTCCAGCCGGCCAGCCCGGTCTCGAGCGCGGGCCGCACGGGCGATTCCAGCAGCAGGTAGTCGTAGCGCCGGCCGATCGCGCTGGCGCGCGAGTGAAAGCTCGCCGGCATGAAGCGGCACCACTGCACGGCGATGTCGGGCGGCAGATAGCGATTCGTGCCGCGCACCCAGGCGTCGATGGTGCGCACCGCTTGGCAATCGAAGTGGACGACCTGGTTGAGGGCATGCACGCCGGCATCGGTGCGACCGGCGCAGATCGACCTGAGCGGCACATCGGCAAACGCGCTGACGGCGGTGTCGACGTGATCCTGCACGGTGCGGCCGCCCGGCTGGCTCTGCCAGCCGCTGTAGGCGCTGCCGCGGTAGGCAATGCCGAGAACGACTCTCACGGCGCTCGGATGCGCCGGCGACACCCCGGTCAGGGCGCGCCGGTCGGATCAGCTGATGCGGTCGAGCATGCCTTGCGCCCTGGTCTTGATCGCGCCGCTGGCCGTGGAGAGCACCTCGCGCAGCAAGTCGCGCGCGCCGTCCTTGTCGCCGATGCGCTGGAACTCCTCTGCGAGCTCCATCTTGCGCGAGAGCGGGTCGCCGTCGCCGTCGAAGTCGAGGCCGCCCGGCGTCGTCGTCGGATCCTCTGCGACGGTGACCGGATGATCGAGATCGAGCGAGATGCCGGAGAGGTCGAACGGCAGCGGCTCGTCGCGGCGGTCGGGCGCCGCGCCGGCCTCGTTGGCGACCAGCGGCATCTTCAAGGTGGTCGCGTTGAACGACGCCGGGTCGGCCGGCCGCGGCGGGATCGACTCGGTGGCGTCGAGTACCGCCGGACGCGAAGGCGAGCCGATGTCCGGGTTGTCGAGGTCGAGGTCGATGCTGTCGAACGCGCTGTCGCGGTGGGTCGACTCGCCGAGCGAGGAACCGTAGTTCGAAGGCACCGGGATGATCGACTGCGGCAAGGTGCTGGCGCCGAGAGGCTCGGCCACCTCGCCGCCTTCGATCGGCCGCTGCGGCGCGCCGCCGGCCCGGTACATCGCGTTGTCCGGGTCGATCTGCGAACCCAGCTCCTGCGCCTTGGCCCAGTCCTCGCCTTCGCCCCGCGTGAGGGCGAATAGCTGCGTCGCGAGCAGCTCGAAGCCCTTGATGTCGCGCCGCTTGGCATAGACCTCGAGCAGCTTGGTCCGGATCGCGAGGCGCTCCGGGTTGCTGCGCATCGCTTCCTTCAGGATCTCCTCGGCTTGCAGGTCCCGGCCGTAAGCGAGGTAGACGTCGGCCTCGGCGACCGGATCGACATCGCCGATCGCGTCGAGCTGCGACAGCGAGTAGGTCATCGACGACGAGCTGCCGGCGGCGTCTCGCGTGTCGATGCGCTGGCCGCCGCTGGCGCCGAAGAAGGAGTCGGGCTGGAGGCGGCTCTCGAGGAACGAGGTCTCGCCGCTGTCCTTCTTCGAGCGCTGCGTGTAGCGGTACGCGCCGTAGCCGGCGACGAGCAGGCCGAGCGCACCCAGACCGAGGTAAAGCGGGTTGCCGCTGACTGAGTCGATGAAGCTCGGCTCCGGCGCGGGCTTGGTTGTCGGGCGCGGCTTGGCGACGACGGCGCTGGCGGGAGCGCGCGCGACGACCGGCGCCGAGCCCGCGCCGCTGGTCGCGGCCACGACCGGGGCCGGCATGGTGGTGACGACCGCCACGCTCGTTGCCGGCGCCGAGGCGGCGACGACGACCGGTGGCGGCACGGCCACGGCCGGTGTCGTCGCCGGAGCCGGAGCCGGTGTGGGCGCAGGCGCGGGCGGCGGCGCGGCGGCAATCACTGGCGCTGGCACCATGGCGGCCGAGGCCGGGCGGGCGGCGACCACGGGCGCTCCCGGGCCAGGGCCCGTCGTCGTCGCCGTGGCGGTAGAGGGAGTCGAAGGCTGCGACGCCGTCTGCAGGCGCTTGAGATCGCCCAGGTTCTTGTTCAGCTCGGCGACGCGCGCGGCTTCCGCCTGGCGCTGCCGTTCGGTCGAGAGACGATCCTCCACGCTGCCCGGCGCCGACGGCGGCGTGACGCCGCCCTTGCTCAGCTTGAGCGTGTCGGGCGTCGAGTTGGCGGACTGTTTCTTGTCGTCGACCGAGGCGGTCACGCGGCCGCCGCTCTGGCGACGGTTCAGCTCCGCCACCGGCGCCGTGCCTTCGGCCGCGGCGGCGAGCCGTTGCCGATAGGCACCGAAATCGGCGCTCTGCGCGGTGATCGTCTGGCGCGCCTCGCCTGCCGGCACCGCCTGCGCGGCGTCGGCCGACGGCACCGAGAGAACGACGCCTGCCTTCAGGCGGTTCATGTTGTTGCCGCTGAAAGCGCCCGGATTGGCGCGGAACAGCGACACCAGCATCTGGTCGAGCGACACGCCGGACCGCTGCGTGCGCCCGGCGATCTTGGAGAGCGAATCGCCGGAGCGAACCCGGTACTCGTCGCCGGAGAAGCTTTCGGATGTGCTCGCCGTTGCGCTCGACGGCGCACGCGGCGCGGGCGCCGAGGCCTCGTCGCGACCCTTTGCCTCGGCGGCCGCGGTGCGTGCGGCAGCGCGGCGCTCGCGCGCTTCGGCGCGCGCTGCTTCACGCGCCGCTTCACGAGCTTCGCGCGGCGAGGCCGAGCGGCCCGCAGTCGGCGGCAGCGGTGTCGGCGCCGGCGGGGCGGCGGAGATCACGGGCGACGTCGACGTGCCCGGTGCCGGCACGGCACCTGCGCGGATCGTCGCCGGCGGATCGAAAAGCAGCGTGTATTCGCGAACCAGCCGGCCCGTCGCCCACGAGATCTCGAGGATGACGTCGACGAAAGGCTCCTGAACGCCGCGATCGCTGACAAGACGGACGAACAGGCGTCCGTCGGCGCGCTTCTCGAACGAGGCGCGCGTGGTGGGCAGCACCTGGTTGTAGTCGACGTTGGCGGCGCGATAGGCCTCGGGCGGCGCGACGCGGATGCGCAGGCTGGCTTGCTCTTCGGGAGTGAGGCTGGTGACTTCGATCTCGGCGCGAAGCACTTCGCCGAGGGACGATTGCACGCTGAGACGGCCGAGGCCGAGGGCCGATGCGAGAGGAGAAGCAAGCAGGAGGGAGGCGGCGACGCTGGTCAGCGCAAAGCGACCCGAGAACTTCAGTTTTCTTTTCAAGGCGTCTCCCGGAATGACGATGCGGACCCACCGGCGGGTCCGCAGGAACGGTTCGGACTCGCCGTCGAACTGCCGATTGGTTGCAGGCGCTCGCGACCCGACCGTCGATCTCGATCCAGCCCCTCGTTCATGGTTGAGGCAGCCTTAAAAGCATCAGCTGGTAAAAGACGGAAATGACCATAACATCAGTGAGATACGGTGACAAGCTCATGCATTGGCTGACGTTCTCGCGGGCGCCGGTTCCGAGTCTTCTTCACGCCGTTGTTGCGATCAGGCAACGCTGCCGGGAGCTTGGCGGGCAGTTCATCGCTCAAGCAGGATGCGCAGCATGCGTCGAAGCGGCTCGGCCGCACCCCACAGCAGCTGGTCGCCGATGGTGAACGCGCCGAGGTAGTCGCTGCCCATCGCGAGCTTGCGCAGGCGCCCGACCGGAATCGTCATCGTCCCGCTCACCGCGACCGGCGTCAGCTCGCGCACGCTGGCGGCACGCGTGTTCGGCACGACGTGAACCCATTGGCTGTCGGCGGCGATCATGGCCTCGATATCGGCAAGAGGCACGTCGGACTTCAGCTTGATCGCGAGGGATTGGCTGTGGCAGCGCATCGCGCCGACGCGGACGCAGGTCGAATCGATGGGCACCGGCGCCGCGCCGCCCGCTCCCCGGCCGAGGATCTTGTTGGTCTCCGCGCCGCCTTTCCACTCCTCGAGGCTGGTGCCGTCGCCGCGGTCGACGTCGATCCAGGGGATCAGGCTGCCACCGAGCGGCACGCCGAAGTGCTCGGTCTCGGCGGCGCTCATCGCCCGCTGGCGCCCGGTGACGCGCCGGTCGATCTCGAGGATCGCCGACTTCGGGTCGGCGAGCAGCTCGCGCACCTCGGCGTTGAGGGCCCCGTACTGGCTCAGCAACTCGCGCATGTGCTGCGCGCCGCCGCCGGATGCCGCCTGGTAGGAGGTGCAGGTCATCCACTCGACGAGGTCGGCCTTGAACAGCGCGCCGATGCCCATCAGCATGCAGCTCACCGTGCAGTTGCCGCCGATGTAGTTGCGCACGCCGCGCGCCAGCGCCGCGTCGATGACCGGCCGGTTGACCGGGTCGAGGATGATGACCGCGTCGTCCTGCATTCGCAGGGTCTTGGCGGCGTCTATCCAGTAGCCGGTCCAGCCGGCAGCGCGCAGGCGCGGATAGACGTCCTTGGTGTACTCGCCGCCTTGCGCCGTGATGATGATCCGGCAGCGCGTGAGCGCGTCGAGGTCGAAGGCGTCCTGCAGGCGGATCTCGTTCTTCGCATGTGCCGGCGCCCGGCCGCCCTTGTCGCTGGTGCTGAAGAAAACCGGCTCGATCAGGCCGAAGTCGCCTTCGGTGGCCATGCGCTCGAGCAGCACGGAGCCGACCATGCCGCGCCAACCGACCAATCCCGTGAGTTCCATGTCCCGTCCCGTCAAGTTTTCGTCTGAGGAGTCCCGCCCGGCGCCTCGGCCGAGCAAGGGCGAGACGAACGGGCGCGCGCTAGTGCTGGGTGGTGGCGATCGGTTTGCCGGCGAGCGCGGCCACCACCGCATCGCCCATCGCCCGTGTGCCGACCTTGGTGGTTCCCTCGACCCAGATATCGGCCGTTCGCCATCCGGACGTGAGGACGTCCTGCACCGCGCGCTCGATGCGAGCGGCGGCTTCCGGCTGGTTCAGGGAGAAACGAAGCATCATGGCGACGGACAGAATTGTAGCCAGCGGATTGGCGACGTCCTGGCCGGCGATGTCGGGCGCGCTGCCGTGACTCGGCTCGTAGAGGCCCTTGCCACCGGCATCGAGCGACGCCGACGGCAGCATGCCGATCGATCCGGTCAGCATCGCTGCCTCGTCGGAGAGGATGTCGCCGAACATGTTGCCCGTGACGACGACGTCGAACTTCTTCGGCGCGCGGACGAGCTGCATCGCCGCGTTGTCGACGTACATGTGGTCGAGGGCGACGTCCGGATACTCGGCGTGGACTTCGGTGACGACGTCCCTCCAGAACTGGAACGTCTCCAAGACGTTGGCCTTGTCGACGCTCGTCACCCGCTTGCTGCGCTGGCGGGCGGCGCGGAAGGCAACGTGGGCGATCCGCTCGATCTCCGGGCGCGTGTAGCGCATCGTGTCGAATGCTTCCTCGGCGCCGGCGAATGCACCGTCGGGCGCCGCGCGGCGGCCGCGCGGCTGTCCGAAGTAGATGTCGCCGGTGAGCTCGCGGATGATCAGGATGTCGAGACCGGCGACGAGCTCCGGCTTCAGGCTCGACGCCGCCGTGAGCTCGGGATAGCAGATTGCGGGCCGGAAGTTCGCGAACAGGCCGAGCCCCTTGCGCAGGCCGAGGATCGCCTGCTCCGGACGCAGCGGCCGCGCCAGCGTGTCGTACTTCCAGTCGCCGACGGCGCCGAAGAGCACGGCATCGGCCTGCCTGGCGAGCGCGAGCGTCGTTGCCGGCAGCGGGTGGCCGTGCACCTCGTACGCCGCGCCGCCGACGAGCGCGCGCTCGCTCTCGATGCGCAGGTCGAGCGCGCCGAGGACGCGTTCGGCCTGGGCGACGATCTCGGTGCCGATGCCGTCACCGGGCAGGATCGCGATCTTCATCGGCGCAGCGTGGGCGCGCAGCAGCAGCGCCGCGCCATCAGCGGATCGTGGTGGCCAGCCACGGCTGCTTCAGGAGGCGCTCGGCCTCGAAGGCGCGGATCTTGTCGGCGTGACGCAAGGTGAGCGCGACGTCGTCGAAGCCGCCGAGCAGGCAGTACTTGCGAAACGGCTCGACCTCGAAGGCGAGCTCGCCGCCGCCCGGCACGATCACGACCTGGCGCTCGAGGTCGATCGTCAGGCGATAGCCGGGGAACGCGGCGACGTCGTCGAAGAGCCTGGCAACCGGCTGCTCGGCGAGGACGATCGGCAGGACGCCGTTCTTGAAGCAGTTGTTGTAGAAGATGTCGGCGTAGCTCGGCGCGATCAGGGCGCGAAAGCCATACTGCTGCAGCGCCCACGGCGCGTGCTCGCGCGACGAGCCGCAGCCGAAGTTCTTGCGCGCGATGAGGATCGACGCGCCTCGGTAACGAGTCTGGTTGAGGACGAAGTCCGGGTTCGGCCGGCGGGATGCAGGATCCTGCCCCGGCTCGCCTGGATCGAGGTAGCGCCAGGCGTCGAACAGGTTCGGTCCGAAGCCCGAGCGCTTGATCGACTTCAGGAACTGCTTCGGGATGATGGCATCGGTGTCGACGTTCTCCCGGTCCATCGGCGCGACGAGGCCGGTGTGGATGCGAAACGGTTCCATATCTTCTACGAGAGCCGCCGGACGTCGACGAAGTGGCCTTCGATCGCGGCGGCGGCAGCCATCGCCGGGCTGACTAGGTGGGTGCGGCCGCCGGCGCCCTGGCGGCCCTCGAAATTGCGGTTGCTCGTCGAGGCGCAGCGCTCGCCGGGCTCGAGCCGGTCGGCGTTCATCGCCAGACACATCGAGCAACCCGGCTCGCGCCATTCGAAGCCCGCGTTCTTGAAGACCAGATCGAGCCCTTCCCGCTCGGCCTGCTCCTTGACGAGGCCGGAGCCCGGCACGACCAGCGCCAGCTTCACGTTCGCGGCGACGCGCGCACCGAGGCGGCGCACAACCGCCGCCGCCTCGCGCAGGTCCTCGATGCGCGAGTTCGTGCACGAGCCGATGAAGACCTTGTCGATGCGGATGTCGCCGACCGGAACGTTCGGCTCGAGCGCCATGTACTTGAGCGCCCGCTCCATCGCGTCACGCTTGCCCGGGTCGCGTTCGCTTTCGGGATCGGGAACCCGGTCGCCGATCGCGACCACCATCTCGGGCGACGTGCCCCAGGTGACCTGCGGGCGAACCCCGGATGCGTCGAGCGCGACGACGGCGTCCCAGCGGGCGTCCGCGTCGGAGTGGAGCGTGCGCCAGTGATTCTCGGCGAGCGTCCATTCAAGCCCGCTCGGGCTGTAGGGGCGGCCACGCAGGTACGCGATCGTCGTCTCATCGACGGCGATCAGGCCGGCTCGCGCGCCCGCCTCGATCGCCATGTTGCAGACGGTCATCCGGCCTTCCATGCTGAGGGCGCGGATCGCGCTGCCGGCAAACTCGATCGTGTGGCCGGTGCCGCCGGCGGTGCCGATCTTGCCGATCACGGCCAGCACGATGTCCTTGGCGCTGCAGCCGCGGCCCAGCAGGCCGTCGACCCGGACGAGCATGTTCTTCGCCTTGCGCGCGAGGAGTGTCTGGGTCGCCAGCACGTGCTCGACCTCGCTCGTGCCGATGCCGTGCGCGAGCGCACCGAAGG
>JBDSLQ010000199.1:0-6735 GCA_039916285.1 Caldimonas sp. | reverse complement strand
CCCTGGTCGAAGCGCTGCGCCAGCGCGGTGCGGTACTGCGACCACCAGGCGTGATCGAGGGCGTCGACCATGACCCTCGTAGACGACGATGTCGTCACGATCGCCCCGAGTCACTCGACGACGATGTTGCCTTCCTTGACGATCTTGGCGAACTTGGTGGTCTCGCTCGCGATGAGCGCGGCCATCTCCGCGGGCGTGCTGCCGAGCGGCTCGCAGCCCGCCGCCGCCATCGCCGTCGCGAACTGCGGCGACTTGATCACCTTCAGCATCTCCGCGTTGAGGCGGTCGAGCACCGGTTTGGGCGTTCCGGCCGGCGCGAGCACGCCGTACCAGGTCTGGATGTCGAAGCCCTTGAGGCCGGCCTCCTCGAGCGTCGGCACCTGTGGCAGGAACGACGAGCGCGTATGCGACGTCACCGCCAGCGGCAGCAGCGTGCCGTTCTTCAGGAACGCCCATTCGGCGGTGATGCTGTCGAACGACATGTTCACCTGGCCGGCGAGGAGGTCGGCGACCAGCGGCGCACTGCCTTTGTAGGGCACGTGCAGCAGCGTCGTGCCCGTCTGCTGCTGGAACAGCGTGCCGATCAGGTGCTGGGCCGTGCCGTTGCCATTCGAGCCGTAGCTGAGGGGCTTCGCCGACGATGCCTTGGCGAGCGCGATCAGTTCCGCGATGGTCTTGACCGGCGTCACCGCCGGGTTCACGGCGACGATGTTTGGCACCGAGGCGACTGTCGTGATCGGCACAAGGTCCTTCTGGAAGTCGTACGAGAGCTTCTTGTAGACGCTCGGGGCGATCGTGTGGTGCACCGCGCCCATGAGGAGCGTGTGGCCGTCGGGCCGCGCCTTGGCGACGAGGTCGGCGCCGACCGTCGTGCCGGCGCCGGGCCGGTTCTCTACCAAGACCGGCTGGCCGAGGCTCTTCGTCAGGCCCTCGCCGAGCGTGCGCGCCACCAGGTCCGTGGTGCCACCCGGCGGGAAGGGGACGACGATCGTGACCGGCCTGGTCGGGAACTCCTGGGCTTGAGCCACCGCACCGGCGCCGGCGACGGCGGCGAGGAGCGCGAGGCGCAGCACGGCCAGGGCACCGGGTAGGGCAGGAATCATGTTCTCGTCTCCGCAAGACTTCGGGCGAGCGATGGTAGTCGGTCGCTCTCAGCGCCGGCTTCATCGAAGATGCCGCACGCTTTCCGTCCGCACCCTTCCGTTCTTGCGCGAAACGCTTTCGTGCGATGCGGTAAACAGCAGGTCCGGAGGCGTTCGCGCCGCGGCCATTCGATCCAGGGCAAGGATGGCTGCAACCAGTCGCTGCGCCGGCCGCATTGGCAGTTGTTGCGCAACGAGGACGACTTCGTGTCATTCAATACCAAACGCTGCAGTTCGGCGGGGCGACGCCAGTCCCAACGTCGCGAAGGAGACAAAGATGACTCCTTAAAGACGTTCGATGGGGGAACACGCCTATAACGGCACAGGGTTCTCACGATGAGCGAGGAGGAGGGCCTTAGTGTTCGGGGCCGTGTCGGACGCAGGACGCGCCATCTCCATCGGCCTTCGCCTGAGGCCCTCGCGGACGAGGCGGCTCACCGCGGGCTTTGTGACGTACATCATTTCCGCGGCGCGCACCGTGCCGGTCGTCAGCATGAGGGCCCGGAAAGCCTCGACCTGGCGGGAATTGAGGTGTCGCATGGGCCGCGCGCGTCTATAAGGATTGCGCATAGCTTACTGGGGTAAACGAATTTGACGACGAGATCTCCCTTAAGGGACGATTCGCTGACGAACCGCGGCCTGCGGCTCTTCAAGTCCGGAGGAACCACTGTGAAGGCATTGATCCGATTCAAGACCGTTCTCGCCGTCCTGGCGCTCGCCGGCACGCTCAGTGCCGAAGCCCAGCAGAAGACCTTATACGTCGCCGGCTATGGCGGCTCGTTCGAGCAGACGATGCGGAAGGAAATTATTCCCGCCTTCGAGAAGAAGCACAACGTCAAGATCGAGTATGTCGCCGGCAACTCCACCGACACGCTCGCCAAGTTGCAGGCCCAGAAGGGCAACCAGCAGATCGACGTGATCATCGTCGACGACGGCCCGATGTTTCAGGCCATCAAGCTCGGATTCTGCGCGCCGATCAAGGGCGTGCCCGCGGCCGACATCTACGACAGCGCCAAGTACAAGGGCGACATGGCGGTCGGCATCGGCCTCGTCGGCACCGGCATCATGTACAACACGAAGTACTTCAAGGAGAAGGGCTGGGCGGCGCCGACGTCCTGGAATGACCTGAAAGATCCCAAGTACAAGAAGTTGCTCGTCATCCCGCCGATCAACAACTCCTACGGGCTGTACACACTGGTGATGTTCGCGCGCATGAACGGCGGCGACGAGAAGAACATCGAGCCCGGCTTCAAGGTGATGAAGGAGCAGATCAACCCGAACGTGCTCGCCTACGAGCCTTCGCCCGGCAAGATGACCGAGCTCTTCCAGAGCGGCCAGGCGGCGATCGCGGTGTGGGGCACGGGCCGCGTCCACTCGTTCGCCATCACCGGCTTTCCCGTCGACTTCGTCTATCCGAGGGAGGGCGCGGTCACGCTGCTCGCGTCCGCGTGCCCGGTCGCCAAGGCCGACGCCTCGCCGCTCGCGCAGGACTTCGTCAAAGCCATGATCGAGCCGCAATTCCAGCAGGTGCTGGCGCTCGAGTACGGCTACGGCCCCGTCAACAAGAAGGCGAAGGTCGACAACGAGAAGCTCAAGATTGCCCCCATCGGCGATCGCGCCGCAAAGCTCGTCAACATCGACTGGGACACCGTCAACGACAAGCGCGACGACTGGACCAAACGCTGGAACCGCGAAGTCGAGCGCTGATGCCCTCCCTCCCGCCCGGGAGCGCCGCAGGGACCGGTGCGACGGCTTTTCTCGCGCTCGAGAAGCTGACCAAGCGGTTCGGCGATCACCTGGCGGTCGACGGCTTGTCGCTGTCGGTGCAGCAGGGCGAGTTCATCTCCCTGCTCGGCCCGTCGGGCTGCGGCAAGACGACGACGCTGCAGATGATCGCCGGCTTCGTCGAGGTCAGCTCGGGCTCGGTCATCCTGGAGGGTCGCGACCTGCTGGCGATCCGGCCCAGCGAGCGCGGCCTCGGCGTCGTCTTCCAGAGCTACGCCCTGTTCCCGCACCTGACGGCAGCCGAGAACGTCGCCTTCGGCCTGGAAATGCGCAAGGTTTCGGCGGCCGAGCGCGGCACGCGGGTGAAGGAGGCGCTCCAGCTCGTCGGCCTGGCGCAGTTCGCCGATCGCTATCCGCGCCGGATGTCGGGCGGGCAGCAGCAGCGCGTGGCGCTGGCCCGGGCCCTGGTGATTCGCCCGCGCATCCTGCTCCTCGACGAGCCACTCTCGAACCTCGACGCGAAGCTGCGCGAGGAGATGCAGATCGAGCTGCGCCAGATCCAGCGCACGGTCGGCACGACAACCATCCTGGTGACTCATGACCAGGCCGAGGCGATGGCGCTGTCGGACCGCATCGTCGTCATGAATGCGGGGCGCGTCGAGCAGATCGGCCGGCCGCACGAGGCCTACGAGAAACCCGCCAGCGCATTCGTCGCCAGCTTCCTCGGCAAGACCAACCGGATCCCGCGCGAAGCCCTCGGCCCCGGCCTTTGCTACGGCAACGAGGCCGTGGTAAGGGTGCGCCCGGAAAAGATCACCTTCAGCCACGACGGCGCTGAGCGCCTGGCGGGCCGGATCGCCACCCGCATCTTCCAGGGTAACCATTGGCTCTACCAGGTCGATACCGCCGCCGGCCTCGTCACCGTGATCCGCCAGAACTCCGGCGAGCCGGCCCCCGAGGAAGGCGAGAGCGTGAGCCTCACTTGGGAGCCGCGCCATGGGGTCTGACGCACGCAGCGCCATCACGCCCTATGCGATGACCGCGCCGGCGGTCGCGCTCTTCGCGGCGATCGTCGTCGTGCCGTTGGTGATGACGGTGCTGCTGTCGTTCCACACCTTCAGCAGCACCGAAGGCATACAGACCGTCTTCGTCGCGAAGAACTGGCGAGAGCTGTTCTCCGACCCCTACTTCGGCGAGATGTTCATGCGCACGCTGCGCATCTCGCTCTGGGTCACCTTCGTCTGCGCGGTCGTCGGCACGACCGAGGCCTACATCCTCAATCGCATGTCCGCGCGCTGGAAGGGCATCTTCCTGCTGGTGATCTTGGGCCCGCTGCTGATCTCGGTCGTTGCCCGCACCCTCGGCTGGGCGCTGCTTTTCGGCGGCGAGACGGGAGTCGTCAACAAGGTGCTGATGGCCCTGGGCGCGATCAGGACGCCGATCGCCTTCATGTTCACCGAGACCGGCGTCGTCGTCGCGCTGTCTCATGTGCTGATGCCGTTTATGGTGCTCTCGGTGTGGGCCGCGCTGCAGCGCCTCGACCCGCAGATCGAGAACGCCGCCCGATCGCTCGGCGCCTCGCAGGCGACGCTGCTGCGGCGCGTCGTGCTGCCCCAGGTGATGCCCGGCGTGCTCTCGGGCGGCGTCATCGTCTTCGCCCTCGCCGCGAGCGCGTTCGCGACGCCGGCGATCATCGGCGGGCGCCGCCTAAAGGTGGCCTCGACGCTCGCCTACGACGAGTTCCTCAACACCCTCAACTGGCCGCTCGGCGCCGCCGTCGCCGTGCTGTTGCTGGTGGCACTGGTGCTGATCGTCGTCGTCAGCAACCGGCTCGTCGAGCGGCGCTACCAGGTCGTCTTCGAATGAACCGCAACGGGCCGTTCGCGCTCGTCTTCCACGGGCTCTTCCTCGTCTTCATGCTGGCGCCGATCGTGATCGTCTGCCTGGTGGCGTTCACGCCGGAAGGCTACCTGTCGATCCCGAGCACCGACTGGTCGCTGCGCTGGTTCCGGGCGATCGGCCGTTACCCGGAGTTCATCTCCGCGTTCTGGAACAGCCTCGCCCTCGCCGCGGTCTCGTCGACGATCGCGGTCGCCTTCTCCGTGCCTGCGGCCCTCGCCGTCGCCCGCTACCGCTTCCGCGGCCGCGAGGCGCTGACAGCGTTCTTCCTCTCGCCGCTCATGATTCCGCATGTCGTGCTCGGCATCGCCTTCCTGCGCTTCTTCACCCAGATCGGCGTCGGCGGCACGTTCATCGGCCTGGTGCTCGCGCACATCGTGATCGTGTTCCCGTTCGCGCTGCGGCTGGTGCTCGCCTCGGCGGTCGGCATGGATCGGGCCCTCGAGCACGCCGCGATCTCGCTCGGCGCCAGCGGCGCGAGCGTCTTTCGGCGCGTCACGCTGCCGCTCATCCTTCCAGGCGTCGCGAGCGGCTGGATGCTCGCCTTCATCCAGAGCTTCGACGAGGTGACGATGACGGTGTTCATCGCCGCGCCCGGCATGAGCACGCTGCCGGTGCGCATGTTCCTCTACATCCAGGACAACATCGATCCGCTGGTGACCTCGGTGTCGGCGGTGGTGATCGCGATCACCGTCGTTTTCATGGTCGTGATGGACCGGCTCTACGGGCTCGAGAAGCTCCTCTCGGGCCGCGGGAAGGAATGATGAAGCAGGCGAACGACTACGAGGTGGCGGTTATTGGCGGCGGCCTGGTCGGCTCGGCGATCGCCTGGGGCCTGGCCAAGAAGGGCCGGCGCGTGGCGGTGCTCGACGAGGGGGACGTCGCCTACCGCGCTTCGCGCGGCAACTTCGCGCTGGTCTGGGTGCAGAACAAGGGCATCGGCATGCCGCAGTACGGCGCCTGGACGCTGCAGTCGGCGAACGCCTGGCAAGGCCTGGCCGACGCGCTGCGCGCGCAGACCGGCATCGACGTCGTCTTCCAGCGACCGGGCGGCTTTCACTTCGCGCTGTCCGAGCGCGAGCTCGAGGCCCGCGTCGAGCAGATGAGCCGGTTGCACGCACAGCCCGGCATGCCGTACTACGAGATGGAGATCCTTGGCGCCGCCGCGGTGAAGCGGCTGATCCCCGAAGCCGGGCCCGAGGTCGTGGGCGCGAGCTACACCAAGCTCGACGGCCACGTGAACTCGCTCAAGCTCTTTCGCGCGCTCAACGCCGGCATGCAGCAGCTCGGCGTCGCCTACCTCGGCAACCATCTGGTCGACCGCATCGCCCCGGCCGCCGGGGAGTTCCGCCTCGCCACCGCGAGCGGCGAAGTCCGCGCCGCCAAGGTGGTGCTCGCCGCCGGCATCGGCAATGCGCGCCTGGGGCCGATGGTCGGGCTCGACGTTCCCGTGCGCCCGCAGCGCGGCCAGATCATCGTCACCGAGAAGACGGCGCCTTTCCTCCATTACCCGGTCTCGACGGTGCGCCAGACCGACGAAGGGGGCGTCATGCTGGGCGATTCGCAGGAAGAAGCGGGGCTCGATGCCAGCGTCGGCCACTCGGTGATCGCGGTGCTCGCCGATCGCGCCGCACGAATGTTCCCGCGACTCGGCTCGCTCAACATCGTTCGCTCGTGGGCCGCCCTGCGGGTGATGACGCAGGACGGCTTTCCGATCTACGACCAGTCGACCGAATGCCCCGGGGCGTTCGTCTTCACGTGCCACAGCGGCGTCACGCTCGCCGCCAATCACGCGCTGGCGCTTCCCGATCGGATCATCGAAGGGAAGCTGCCGGCCGAGACATTCCAGGCATTCAGCTCACGGAGGTTCCATGTTCAGAAGGCTGCCTGAAGCGCCCGGCCAGACGGTGCACCTCACCGTCGACGGCCGGGCCATCGAAGCGCGCAGCGGAGACAGCGTCGCCGCTGC
>JBDSLQ010000198.1:0-6337 GCA_039916285.1 Caldimonas sp. | reverse complement strand
GTCACCTCGTGGCCCGCCTCGACCCAGACCCGGCAATGCTCGTGCGTCCGGCTCGCCGGTGCATTCACCTCGGGCGGGAAGTTGTCGCTCAGGAAGAGGATGTGCACGGCGTCAGGACAGCCACGACCAGCGGGTGAGCGACCGGCCGTCGGCCAGGTCGACCGCGAGACATGCCGTCGGCTCGACGACACCGAAGCGAGGCGCGAAGAACGACAGCTCGGTGCGACCCGAGCCGACCGCGACCTCGACCTCGGCGAGCGGCCGCGAGGCATGGAAGACGCGCCAGCGCCGTGCGTCGACGGCGTCGAGGGCGAGCCCGGGCGCGAGGTGGAAACGTGCCACCGCGGGCCGTGCCGGGCCGACTTCGTCCTCGACGACCAGGCCGGCGCCGGCGAAGCGCCAGCGCCGGCGATGGATCGGCCGACCGGCAAGGTGGGCATAGCCGTCGTGGGCGCCTTCGATCACGAGCCCATCGCCGTCGCGCTCGACGCGCGGGCCGGTCGGCCGGGCGCGACGCCCGACTCGAAAGCCCGCCCAGACCTCGGACGAGTTCGTCCCCGCGACTTCCACGGTGCTGTGCGCCGCGGTCGATCGCTCGCGCTGGCGGACGTCGTCTTCTCCATAGCGAGAGGTGCCGCTGTTGACGATCAGGCGCCGGCCGTCGAGCGAGAGCTCGAACGACAGGGTGTCGGCGTGTGCGTGGCCCGGCAGGTAGTCGGGGCCGACACGCGCAACGTCGAGCAGGGCGGCGACGCGATCGCGTTCGATGCGAACGTAGCCTGATTCGGCGAGGACGACGATGCCGTCATCGTCTTCGAGCGGTGCCGCGGCAAGGCCGAGGGCGTCGGCCAGGCGCCCGAGCTCGGCCGCGGCAGGAGCGATGCCGTCGGCACAGTCGTTGAAGCGGCCGAGCGTGCCGTCAGGATGACTCATCGCCGCGAGCCAGCGCCGCATCGCCGGAATGCGTGCGATCAGCCCGCCGCGCAGCGCGTGGGCCGGGGTGCGATCGCCACCAAAGGCGTTGATCGCATCGACCAAGTCAAGCACGTCCTCGAGGCAGAGGGCGTGGTACATCGGGCTCAGCTCGAAGTGGCCGCCGTCGCCAAGGACCTGCTCGGCAAGCTCGCGTTTCAGGATTTCTGTTCCGCTGGCGAGCCAGCGCTCGGCCTCGGCGCCGTCGAAGAACAACCCGGCGAAGGCGAGCGCCTTGGCGTTGGCGAACAGGTGGTTGCCGAGCAGATGCGTCTCCAGCCGCTGCGCCAGCCAGCGCGCCTGCACCGCGAGGCTCGAGAGCATCGCCGGCGAGGGCTCGTGCCCGGCGAGCAGCCACTTGATCCAGTTGACGATCCTGAGCGAGAGCGGATAGGGCTCCCAGCCGGCACCGCCCCCGGGCGGGTTGTCGGCGAGCCAGCGCTCGAGCAGCGCCGCGTGCGCGTCGCGGCGCATCTCGGCGCCTTCGGCATTGAGGTCGTCGAAATAGTGCTGGTGGTAGCGCCAGAGTCGCGTCGGCCCGGCGCCGTTCCAGCCGACGTCGGCAAGCGCGTGTCGCTCGCCGAGCAGGTCGAACGTCGCCGGCGCATGAAGGCTCGCCGGACGCCGTGCCGGCATCGCCCACGGTCCGCTGCGAACGCGGCGGTCCGGGGCAGGACGAAGGTCGGCGGTCGGCCGACGCAGCCGGAACGCGATGCGGCCGGTCAGCTGGCCGGCCTTGAGGTGGCGGACCGTTCGCCAGTAGGTGCCCGGGCTCGTCACGCCGGCGCGCTGGGGGCGAGCAGCCGCTCGAGGATGGCGACGATGCGCGCGCCGGTGCGGCCGTCCCACAACGGCGGCACCCCGCCTCGTTTCCAGGCGCCAGCGAACAGGCGGTCGAGCGCCGGCGCAAGGCGCGCCGTGTCGGTGCCGATCAGCTCGTTGGTGCCGATCGTGACCGTCTCCGGGCGCTCGGTGCTGTTCCGCAGCGTGATGCACGGGACGCCGAGGACCGTCGTCTCTTCGGTGATCCCGCCGGAGTCGGTGATCACCGCCTTGGCGTGCTGGACGAGGTAGTTGAACTCGAGGTAAGGCTGCGCGTCGACGACGAGCAGGTGTGCCGGCAGCGGGGCGATCTGCGCCAGCGTCTTGACCGTGCGGGGGTGGGCGGCGAAGACGACCGGCAGCCCGCGCGTCGCAGCGCCGATGGCGTCGAGCAGGGCGCGCAGCGACGCCGGCGAATCGACGTTGGCCGGCCGATGCAGCGTCATGACGAAATAGTGGCCCGGTGCGAGCGCAGCGCTGGCCCAGAACGACGGCGGCCGCAGGCGTTCCTTCTGCGCCAGCAGCGTGTCGATCATCGTGTTGCCGACGAAGAAGATGCGCTCTTCGCCGACACCGGCGCGGCGCAGGTTGGCGTTGGCGGTCTCGCTGGTCGTGAAGAAGTGGTTGGTGATCGAGTCGGTCACCATGCGGTTGATCTCCTCGGGCATCGTCCAGTCGCCGGAGCGGATGCCGGCCTCGACATGGGCGACCGGAACGTGCAGCTTCTGCGCCGCGATCGCGCACGCCATCGTCGACGTGACGTCGCCGACGACCAGGCACAGGTCGGATGGACGCTCGCGGAGCAAGCGCTCGTAGCCGACCATGATGGCCGCCGTCTGCTCGGCCTGGCTGCCCGAGCCGGCCTCGAGGTTGACGTCGGGCGCGGGGATCTCGAGCTGGGCGAAGAAATCACCCGACATGCGCTGGTCATAGTGCTGGCCAGTGTGGACGAGCCGAAAGCGTAGCGGCCCGCCTTCGCCGGCGCGTTGCCGCAAGGCGCGGATGATCGGCGCGACCTTCATGAAGTTGGGCCGCGCGCCCGCGATGATGTCGAGGGTCGGCGTAGGACGGGCGGTGTCTATCGCAACGACTCCTCGATCTCGATCGTCACGCGCGCGACTTCGATCAGCTCGGCGAGCGGGATCGGCGCCGCCGCGCCGGCACGGACCGCGTCGACGAAAGCCTGGGCACACGCCTTCTGGCCCTTGTCTTGGCGCCACAGGCGCAGCGATGAGAAGCCGGGCCAGCCGAAGCCGGTGAGACGCCGGAAGTTGTCGAGCTGCAGGATGCGGCCCCGGGCGAACACCTCGACGCGCTCCTTCGGGAACGCCTTGCTGCCGTTGGCGAGGTAGTGGACGGCGGCGATCGAGCCGTCGCCGAACGAGAGGCCGATCGTCACCGTATCGCGCGTCGCGCCGGCGAGCGCGTGGGCGGTGTGGCCGGTGATCGGCGCGCCGACGAGATGGCGCGCGAGGTCGATGAAGTGGCAGCCTTCGCCGACGATGCGGCCGCCGCCCGCGGCCGAATCCTGCGTCCAGTGCGACGCCGGGATCGCGCCGGCATTGACGGTGATCACGACCGACCTCGGGCCCGGCGTCGAGGCTAGCAGCGCCCTCATGCGCCGCACCTGCGGCGCGAAACGGCGGTTGAAGCCGACCATCAGGAGCGGCGCCGCGGCGTCGTAGGCGGCGACTATCTTGGCGAGCTCCTCGTGCGTCACGCAGAGCGGCTTCTCGACGAAGACGTGCTTGCCGGCGGCGCACGCGGCGAGAACGAACGCGGCGTGGCTGTCGTGCCGGGTCGTCACCACGACGCCGTCGATTCCGGGCGAGGCGAGCAGCGCCTCGCTGTCGGTGCTCGCATGCGCGAAGGCGAACTTGCGCCCGGCGTGGACGCTACTGACGCCGCCCGCCGACACGACCGTGTGCAGGTGCGCGCCGGCCTCCTTGAAGGCGGGAATGAGAACGGCGCCGGCGTAGTTGCCCGCGCCGATGAAGCCGAGACTCGCCGCGCGGGCGCCGCTGCGATCCGCGGCCGCGGCGATGCGGACGCTGCGCGCCGGCGGCGCCGCCTCGCCGGCAGACGACCCGGGATACGCGAGCACGATCCCGAGCGACGGCGCCGCGCCGCCGACGAGGGCATACGCTTCCTCGGCAGCATCGATCGCGAAGCGGTGCGAAACGAGCGTCATCAGGTCGAGGCGTCCGGCCGACATCATGTCGAGCACCGCCTCGAAGTTGCGCTGCTCGGTCCAGCGAACGAAGCCGATCGGGTAGTCGTGCCCCTTCTCTTCGTAGGCCGGGTCGTAGCGCCCCGGACCGTACGAGCACGAGACCTGGAACGTCAGCTCCTTCTCGAAGAAATCGGCGCGCGACAGCTCGAGGCCGGCAACGCCGACGAGGACGATGCGGCCGCGCTTCCTGCACATCTGCGCCGCCTGGTGCACCGGCTCGCTGCTCTGGGTCGCTGCGGTGATGAGGACGGCGTCGACACCGCGGCCGCGCGAGAACGTCTCGGCCGCGCGCACCGGGTCGGCGCCGCCGCGCAGGTCGACGACCTCGGCGCCGAAGCGCTCGGCGAGGGCGAGCTTGTCGGCGTCGAAGTCGAGACCGAGGACGCGGCAGCCGTGCGCGCGCAGCAGCTGCACCGTGACCAGGCCGATCAGGCCGAGGCCGGTGACGACGACGGCCTCGCCGAGCGTCGGCGCCACCAGGCGGATGCCCTGCAGCGCGATCGCCGCGAGCACCGTGAACGCGGCGTCGTCGTCGCCGACGTTCTCGGGGACCTTGGCGGAGAGCCGGCTCGGCACCGCGACGATCTCGGCGTGGCGGCCGTTCGAGGCGACGCGGTCGCCCACCGCGAAGCCGGTGACGCCGGCTCCGACCTCGATCACCGTGCCAACGTTGCAATAGCCCATCGGCAGCGGCTGGTCGAGCTTGTTGCGCACGGCGTCGAGCGTCGGCCCGAGGCCATCGGTGCGCACCTTGTCGAGCACCATCTTCACCTTGTCGGGCTGCTGGCGCGCCTTGTCGAGCCAGTTGGCCTTGCCGAAGTCGACCAGCATCCGCTCGGTGCCGGCGGAGACAAGCGTTCGCGAGGTGCGCACCAGCAGCTGGCCGCGGTGGACCGCCGGGCAGGGCACCTCGGCAACCTCGGTCGCGCCGGTCTTCAGGCTTTGCAGGATCTGCTTCACGTTGGCTCGACCGCTGCCGACAGGCGAGCCGCGCCGTCGGTGAACGAGAACGTCGAATGGCGCGTGCCGCTCCCGACCATGTCGGCGATGTGCAGCATCAACAGCGTCGACGCCACGACCTCCGCCCACTCGCGGCCCGACCCGCGATCGAACGGCTGCATCAGCGCCGCCCGATGGCCGACATCCTTGGGCCAATGGCGACGGCGCCGGACACGCTCGCCCTGCCAGACCGTGCTGCGCCGGAAGTCGTCGATCTTGCAGAGCGTCTCGCCATGCTGGATGTTGATGGTCTCGTTGATGCCCTCGAACGGCTCGGCGCGGGCGGAGAGCGTGACCGACAGGAGGTCGCCGCGCTCGCTCGTCGCGGCAATGCACAGATTGTCGTCGGGCTCGCGCGGGTCGGCCGACGCGATCGTGATCTCGAGCCGCTCGGGGAGCGACCGCCACGAAAGCACGTGCACGAACAGGTCGAGCCAGTGACCGATGTTGCCGCATACGCGCGTGCCTTCGCCGGCGCGGCGATACCAGTGATCGGCAGCGAGCACGTGGCCGGCGACGAAGCATTGCATCGTGACGGCGCCGTCGCGAGCGATCGGCATTCCCCGCCGCAGCTCGACGATCGCGGCGGAGAACGGCCGGTTGTAGCCGGCGAACAGGCGCGCGCGGCTGTCGCGCCTGGCGCGCTCCAGGGCGACGAGCTGCTCGAAGCTCACCGCGATCGGCTTCTCGACGTAGACATCGATTCCCCGCGCGAGCGCCTGGACGGCATAGGGCGTGTGCGACGCGTGGTTGGAGGCGATGTAGACGGTGCGCAGCCCCGGCGCGGCGAGCAGCGCTTCGACGCTGTCGGCGACGGTCGGGACCGCGAACGCGCGGCCCAGCGACTCGCGCGCGCCGGTGTCGATGTCGAAGCAGGCGAGGATGCGATGGCGGGCGGCGCGCTTCAGGAAGTAGCCGATCGTCGCGAACGCGAACTGGCCGCAACCGACGATGCCGACGTCGCGGGGCGCGCTCCTCGATCCCGGCAGCGCCAGGTCGAGCCGGAGCCGGCTGGCCGCCTTGAACAGGGCGCGGCCCGGGCCGTAGATGGCGATGAAGCGGACGAGCTTGCGCCAGCCGGAGGGGTTCGCGAGCGAGCTCATGGCGCCGATGCGCATACGCGCCGGTACACGGCCAGCAGCTCGCCGGCGTTTCTGTGGACGTCGAACGTGCGCTCGGCCATTTCGCGGGCCGCCTCGCCCATTCGCGCTGCGCCGGCACGGTCGCGCGCCAGCCGCTCGATCGCATCGGCGAGGCCGACCGCGTCGCCCGGCGCGAAGGCGAGCCCCGTGACGCCGTCGACGAGCGTGT
>JBDSLQ010000197.1:0-5506 GCA_039916285.1 Caldimonas sp. | reverse complement strand
GGATGACGTTGCCGCGAGGCAGAGGCTTCACCTGCTCGAGCAGGAGCGCCATCAGAACGGCGAAAAAACTCATCCCGGCCGATCATAGCGGCGACCCCTTCGCGCAACGCGCGGCAAGGCCGCGCCGCGCGCTCGCTCAGGCAGCGAGGAAGCGGTAGAGATTGCGCAGCATCGCCGCGGTCGCGCCCCAGATGAAATAGCGCCGCGGCACGCCGTTGGCGTCGACGCCCTGCCACGGGATCGAGAAGAACTCGCGAATCGCGCCGGCGACCTCGATCGCGTGGCGCTGGTGGTTCGCCGGATTCATGAGCCAGGAGAGCGGCACCTCGAAGACCTCCGCGACCTCGAACGGATCGAGGCGCAATGACGCGCCCGGCTGGACCAGACCGATGACCGGCGTGACGATGAAGCCGGTGCTGGTCGTGTACGTCGGCAGGCTGCCGAGCACATCGATCTCGAACGGCTCGAGGCCGATCTCCTCGTGCGCCTCGCGCAGGGCGGTCGCGGTCGCGTCGACATCGCCGGTCTCGGCGCGGCCGCCGGGAAAACTGATCTGGCCCGGGTGGTCGTTGAGGTGGTCGGTGCGCTGTGTCAGCAGGACCGTCACCTCGGCGCGAAGCACGAGCGGAACGAGCACCGACGCGTGCGTCGACTCGCGTCCGGCGAACTGCTTCTCGAACTTGATCTCCGGTTGCCACGAGGGCGGCGCGGCGAAGCGCTGCCGCAGCGCGGCCGGGACGATGCTCGCCGCCGGAATGGCGGGAAGATGGGCGTCGGCGCCGAGAACCGGCAGGCTCTCGGGATCGAAAGGCAGGCTGGCCGTGAACGCCCCCGGTGTTACCCGAGCGAGCGGGTCAGGCCAGCTTCTCTTTGATCCGGGCCGACTTGCCCGAGCGATCGCGCAGGTAGTAGAGCTTGGCGCGGCGAACGTCGCCACGCCGCTTGATCTCGATCGAGGCAATCAACGGGCTGTAGGTCTGGAAGGTGCGCTCGACGCCCTCGCCGCTCGACACCTTGCGGACGATGAAGCTCGAGTTGAGGCTGCGATTGCGCTTGGCGATGACGACGCCTTCGAACGCCTGCACGCGCTTCCTGGTGCCTTCGACGACGTTGACGCTGACGATCACGGTGTCGCCGGGCGCGAACGCCGGAATCGTGCGGTTGAGGCGAGCGATTTCTTCCCGCTCGAGGGTCTGGATCATGTCCATGGAGGGCTCCTGCGATCGTGCGCGCGCGCCGGGTTGGCGGGGGCCGACGAGCAGCCCATCTTCTTGGGAGGAGCGAAAGCTCCAGCGCGGTAGAGGATCGAAAAACCCGAAATTATAGCTTTGCAGGGGGGCGCCGCACCAGTGACGCCTCGTCCACGGCGTCTAGCCGACCCTCGGCACGGGCGCCCGCGAGCAGGTCGGGGCGGCGAACGGCGGTCAGCGCCAGCGCCTGCTCGCGCCGCCAGGCGGCAATGGCGGCGTGGTTTCCCGAGAGGAGCACTTCCGGGACCGCCTCGCCATCGGCGAGGCGATCGGGTCGGCTGAAGTGAGGGAAGTCGAGGAGGCCGGCCGAAAAGCTGTCCTGCTCGTGAGATCGCGCGTCACCCAGCACGCCCGGCTGAAGCCGTGCCATGGCATCGAGCAGCACGAGGGCCGGCAGCTCGCCGCCGGAGAGCACGTAGTCGCCGATGCTCAGCTCGAGGTCGACGTGGGCGTCGATAAAGCGCTGGTCGACGCCTTCGTAGCGCGCGCAAAGGAAAATCGCTCCCGGCCCGGCGGCGAAACGCCCCACGGTCTCCTGACGAAGCAGCGCGCCCGCCGGGGAAAAGCTGACCAGCGGCGCCGGCGTCGCTTCCGCGCGCGCGACCCGGACGGCAGCGAGCGCGCGCTGGAGCGGCTCGACGAGGAGAACCATTCCCGGCCCGCCTCCGTAGGGACGGTCGTCGACGCGGGCGTGGGGCGGATCGCCGAAATCGCGCAGCTGCCAGAGGTGGACGTCGATCCGGCCCGGCTCGAACGCGCGCCGGGTGACGCCGTGCACCAGGTGCGCCGAGAACAGCTCGGGAAACAGCGTGATGACGTCGATGCGCATCGTTGCGAGCCCGGCGCGGGCTAGAAATCGAGTCCCCAGTCAACCGTGATCCGACGCGCCACCGGATCGACGCCGTCGACATAGGCGGAGACGAACGGGATGAGGACCTCGGCGGCATCGGCAGCCTCTGGCTGAATGCGCAGGACACTGTGCGGGCCGGTGTCGATCAGGCCGACGACGCGGCCGAGCGCGACGCCGTCGCGGTTGACGACGCCGAGGCCAATCAGGTCGGCCCAGTAGAACTCGTCCTCGGCCGGCTTCGGAAAGAGCGAACGTGCGATGAAGATGCGCGCGCCGCGCAGCGCTTCCGCCGCAGTGCGGTCGGCGACCGCCGGCGACGATGCGACCAGGCCGTCGCCGTTGGCACGAACGCTGGCGATCTCGAGCGAATCCGGCAGGGGCGCGTCGCCGGTCGGGCGGCGCACCACCTCGGCAGGGCGCAGATGCCAGCGCGCTGCGGCCAAGAGGGCTTCCGGCGGATCGGCGTAGGCCAGGACGCGAAAGCCGCCCTTCAACCCCCAGGCTTCACCGATGCGCCCGACTTCGAGAGCGTCGTCTGGCCACGTCGCCGAGGCATCGCGCGCCACGTCGACCTCCCGCGCGGGAGACTAGGCTGCGCTCTTTGCCTGCTCGACCAGGCGCTTGACGGTCGGCGACATCTGCGCGCCGTGGCCGGTCCAGTGCTCGACGCGGTCGAAGGCGACGCGCAGCGGCTGCTCGGCACCCGAGGCGACCGGGTTGTAGAAACCGACGCGCTCGATGAAGCGGCCGTCGCGGCGCAGGCGCGAATCGGCGACGACGATGTTGAAGAAGGGGCGCTTCTTCGCGCCGCCGCGGGCCAGCCGGATGACGACCATGGTGGGTACCTCTATGACGGGACGGATCCCGCGAAAAACCGCGCATTATAAACTTCGCCGACGTTCGCATCCCATGACCCCGATCCTGATCCGGCCGAGCAGCGCCGACGACGTCCCCGCAGTCACCGCGATCTACGGCTGGCATGTCCGCCACGGCACCGGCACGTTCGAGATCGACGCGCCCAGTCTCGACGACATGGCCGGGCGTCGGGAAGACGTCCTCGCCAAGGGGCTGCCCTATCTCGTCCTCGAGGAACAAGGCGCGGTCTGCGGCTATGCCTACGCCAGTCAGTTCCGGCCGCGCCCGGCCTATCGTTTCTGCCTCGAGGACTCGGTCTACGTCGCCACCGACAAGGCCGGGCGCGGCTTCGGCCGCCTTCTGCTGGCCGAGCTCCTCGCCCGCTGCGAGGCCGCCGGCGCGCGCCAGATGCTCGCCGTCATCGGCGATTCGCAGAACGCCAGCTCGATCGGCGTTCACCTGGCGCTCGGCTTCGCCCACACCGGGACGATCCGCGCCGCGGGATGGAAGTTCGAGCGCTGGCTCGACGTCGTCGTCATGCAGCGACATCTCGGGCCGGGCGCCGCCGCGGCACCGGCTTGACGCGATCGCCCGGCGCCGTCGGCCGGCCCCGGTCGCGAGCGGTCGCGACCTGGCTGGCACTGGTCGGCGGCAGCCTCGGGCTGCATCGCTTCTACCTGCATGGCGGGCGCGACCCCTGGGCCTGGCTGCACCCATTGCCCAGTCTCGTCGGCGCCTACGGCATCTGGCGCATGCGCGAGCTCGGCGTCGACGACGTGCTGGGCTCGCTCCTCGTGCCTTTCCTCGGCGTCATGCTGGCGACGACGATGCTGCAGGCCATGGTCTACGGCCTCGCGAGCAACGAGCGCTGGGCCGCGCGACACGGCGGCAGCGGCGCGGACGCCGAGCGAGCCTGGGGGACCTACGTCGCCGTCGTGATCGCGCTCGCCGTCGGCGTCTCGGTCGCGGTGGCAACGATCGCCTTCACCGCCCAGCGCTACTTCGAGTCGCTGGCCGCGATCAAATGAAGAGCAGGAAGCTGACGCTGTAGAACACCGCGGCCACGAACGCCGACGCCGGAATCGTGAAGATCCAGGCCCAGACGATGTTTCCGGCCAGGCCCCAGCGCACGGCAGCGGCGCGCCGTACCGATCCGACGCCGACGATCGCGCCGGTGATCGTGTGCGTCGTCGAGACCGGGATGCCGAGCGCGGTCGCGAGGAAGAGCGTGATCGCGCCGCCGGTCTCGGCGCAGAAGCCGCCGACCGGCTTCAGCTTGGTGATCTTCTGCCCCATCGTCTTGACGATGCGCCAGCCGCCGAACATGGTGCCGAGGCCGATCGCGATGTAGCAGCACCAGATCACCCACGTCGGCGGCATCGGCGCGCTGGCGCTGGCGTAACCCGAGGCGATCAGCAGCATCCAGATGATGCCGATCGTCTTCTGCGCGTCGTTGCCGCCGTGGCCGAGGCTGTAAAGGCCGGCCGAGACGAGCTGCATGCGACGAAACAGGTTGTCGACCTTGAGCGGCGAGGCACGCCGAAAGATATTGGCGACCAGGACCATGAGCAGCGCGCCGAGCAGGAAGCCCAGCACCGGCGAGACGAGGATGAAGATCACCGTCTTCCAGATCCCGGCAGGGATGAGAGAACCGGCGCCGGCCTTGGCGATGACGGCGCCGACGATGCCGCCGATCAGCGCGTGAGACGAGCTCGACGGGATGCCGAACCACCAGGTGACGAGGTTCCAGGTGATCGCGCCGATCAGCGCCCCGAACACGACGTGATGGTCGACGACCCCCGGCTGCACGATCCCCTTGCCGACCGTCGCCGCGACGCTGAGGTGGAAGACGAAGATCGCGACGACGTTGAAGAAGGCGGCGAAGACGATGGCCTGCTGGGGCTTGAGGACGCCGGTCGAGACGACGGTGGCGATCGAGTTCGCAGCGTCGTGGAAGCCGTTCATGAAGTCGAAGGCGATTGCGAGCACCACGAGCAGCGCCACGACCCCGAAAGAAATCTCGGTCGATGTCATCCAGGACCGGCGCTCAGGAATTCTCGAGGACGACGCCCTCGATGAGGTTGGCGACGTCCTCGCAGCGATCGGAGATCGATTCGAGCAGCTCGTAGATGGCGCGCAGCTTTATCAGCTCGCGAACGTCCTTCTCCTCGCGAAAGAGGCGCGACATCGCCGAGCGCATGACCCGGTCGGCATCGGACTCGAGGCGGTCGATCTCCTCGCAGGTCTTGAGCGCCGCCTGGGCGACGTCGGGCTGGCTGATCTTCGGCAGCAGCGAGACCGCGTGCTGGACCCGCTCGCAGCACTTCGCGCTGAGGTCGCCGAGGCGCAGGATGTCGTCGTTCATCGCCTGCACGTCGTAGAGCGACATCGTCTCGCTCGCGTCCTGGAGCAGGTCGAGGATGTCGTCCATGGCGTTGATCAGGCCGTGAATCTGCTCGCGGTCGATCGGCGTGATGAAGGTCTTGTGAAGCAGCCGGTTGACCTCGGCCGTGATCTTGTCGGCCTGGCGCTCGGAATGGCCGACCTCGCT